>CAYJTI010000042.1:0-9533 GCA_964373135.1 uncultured bacterium
TGCTCGTATTAGTGTTTTTTAATGTTTTGTTGTTGGTTTTTGTTTGGGGGTTTTTTTGGTGGTTGGGGGTCGATGTACTGGACCCAGAGGAAAAACTTCTTGGCGCGGTTTTTTTCGAGCCACCCAACCGCCTTCTCGGTGACACGGTCAGCCCCGTACCACCCGCGCTCTCTCGCCGGGCCCCGTTCCCGCCGCCACAATTCGTAATAGTCATCGAACCCGTCGGCAAAGTTAAAGTATCGAGAAAGATTGGCATTGCTGACGATTCCGGCCGTGAGGTAGCCCTGGTTTTTCAAGACCTCGGACATCAGGAAATTTCTGCGCGGGAGAAAAGAGGCCAGGCGGAATCCCATTCCCGTGGCATAGGAGTATTGGCCGGTGAGGAGGCCGGCAAAGGATTGATTGGTCTTGGGCCAGGGGGCGAGGGCTTGGGTGAAGAGGACACTCTCCCGGGCAAGCCGGTCGAGGTTGGGCGTCGTTTCACGGGGATAGCCAAAGGACGAAAGATGGTCCGCCCGAAGGGTGTCGACCGTCAGCAGGATGACGTTGGGAGCATCCCGTCTGACGAGCTGCCCCTGAAGTTTTGTTTCGACGGCAAAGGCAATCCCTTTGAGAAGCAAGAAGAGGACGAGAAAGCAAACCGCCCCTCTCACCGTGACCGCTCGTGAGAGCCCGCCGAGTTTCGGCCCGGCGAGAGAAAGGGAAAAAAGAGTGAGGAGGAGGACGGCGAAAAGGACGAGGTTTTCGTTCGTCCAGTGTGAGGTGTAGAAGGCGAGGTAAGTCAATCCGGGAGGAAGGAAGTCGGAAAAAAATCGTTTCGCCACGATGAGGCCCGTCACGACCACAAGGATGGCCAAGGTTTCATTCCGCAAGAGGCGGCTTGCGTCCATTTCGCGATTTCGACGAATCCCAAACGCCAAGGCGAGCGCCAAGGCCGTGCCGAGGAAGGTGAGGAGAAAGGCCGTGACCGTTTGGTCGGTGAGAAAAAGCGCCAGGTTTAAAAACTCCCGGGGCCGGATTCTATTTTCGAGGAGGAGACGGGCGGTCTGGATGAGCCCGAAGGGGAGCGTGAGCGAGAGGGCGAGTGAGAGGTTAAAACGGAGACAGGAAAAAAAATAGTTCATTCAGCAGAAGAGCGTGAAAGGGAAGAGCGTGAAAGCCCGCTCGGCTCGAGGCGGGGGAGGACCGATTTCCCTTCCATATCGCGCGGAATCTTCAGGCCGTAAAGGTCGAGAATCGTGGGGGCCACGTCTCGAAGTTCAAGCCCGGTGAGTTGGACACCGCCCCTTACCCCCCCCTCTTTTAAGACGAAGACGCCGTCCCAATCGTGATTCGCATCATCGGGTCCCGTGTCATTTTCAAACGTGTGAATCTTCCCGCCTCCGACGCTTCCCACAGACCTCCAGTTGAGGTTGCCAAAATAACAGATTAGGTCTGGAGGAATCCCGTTGAGAACAGGGTAGAGTTCTTCCGGACGATAAACCTTCGTCCCAATCGGACGATTCGATTCGTCGCCCAGGTTTTCAAGCTTCCCAATGAGTTCGTCTCGGAAACTTTCATAGTCGGAAGGTGAAATTACCCCTTGAGGCTCCCGGCCCTTGACGTTGATGAAAATCCTCGAATAATAGCCCCCTTCTCCCCAGGCCTGGGTCCGGTCCCAGTCCACCTTGAGTTCGGCGAATCGGGTGAGCTCGCTCGGATACTCCTTGAGGGTGAGATAACCTTCTCGAATCATCCACTCATTGACGCAAATCCCTCCGTCCATCTTTTTCGCTCCGTGGTCGGAGACCACGAGAACCGCCGTGTCCGACGGAAGCAAGCCGAGGAGTTCCCCAATTTGCCGGTCCAGGAATCGGTAATAATCGAGAATCGCATTCTGCCAGGGATTCCCCGGTTCGTGCTTCGGATGCGAGGCGTCCATGTATTTCCAAAATCGATGATGAATTCGGTCCGGCCCCATCTCGACCATCATGAAGAAATCCCACGGCTTTGTTTTGAGGAAGTGAGAGGCGAGACGGAACCGTTTTTCCGTCATCTCGTAAATCTGGGCAAGAATCGCTTCCTTATTTTCCGAACGGAACCCTTCGACGTCGAGGAGGTAACGGCCGACGAGCCCTTCGACTTCGGACCGAAGTCGAGAAGGGTAAATGTATTCCGCCTCGGTGCTTGGGGTGAGAAAGTCGGTAATGACAATTCCATTGACGGGCCGGACGGGGTAGGTTTGGGGAACTCCAATCAGGATGACCGATTTGCCGGCACGGCTCAGGATATCCCAGACTCGGTCTTCCTTGACCGCTTCGGCCGTGGCAAAGCAAAGGCCGTCATACGAGTAATCCCTCCGGTTCCGGAAGCCGTAAAAACCAAGCCGGCCGGGATTCTTGCTCGACATCATTGAGGACCAAGCGGGGACCGTAATCGGAGGATGAGAACTCCTCAATCGGCCGTAACTTCCTGATTCGATGAGAGATCGAAGGTTTGGCAGTTCCTCTCTCCACTGGTTGAAGAGAAGGGCGGGCGGGACACAATCTAGGCCGAGAACGGCAACTTTTCGGGAGCGCTTCATGAGATGTTACGGCAATTGACGGTTTTGAGGGGCTAATGATACAATCCCGCGTTCTTCGCGGCAATAAAAACTTTAGTGTGGAACAATTTGTCACAGCAAACCTTACACCATGTAGCCAATACACCGTTTGACAAATTCCCGGCTGATTTCTCCCTCACCTTTAACCCTCTCTCCCTCTGGGGGAGAGGGGAGGGGGTTAAGACCGGATACGAATTTATCAAACAGAGTAGTAATCCTTCCCCGACCATCCAGGCTGCCTCCTTCACTCATTGCCCTCTCTGTGACGGAAAAAACTTTTCACTTAAATATGAGCTCAGTCCCCTCAAGGTCTGCCAATGTCCTGATTGCTCGGTGATGTTTCGGAATCCCTACACGCCCCCTTCAGAGATGGCGGCGATCTATTCCACCCGCCAGTCGATGGAAGGCGTAAACCCACGCCTCGCCACCTATTACGACGGTCTTGCGGGGAGCAAAACCGAGCGTTTCTTTGACCGCTGCCTCGAGAAACTGGACCGCCTGAAACCAGGCGGGAGCCGCTCCATCTTAGACCTAGGATGTGGAAACGGCTATTTCTTGTGGCGTGCCAAGCGCCGGGGATGGGCCGTCAAGGGCATCGAGCCGTCGGAGGAGGCCGGCCGGAACGCCTGGGAAAAATTTCAGATTGAGGTTTCACGAATTAATTTTGAAGCGTATGAGAACCCGGAGCGTTTTGATTGCGTGAGCTTGTGGGACTTCATCGAGCATGTCCCGAACCCCCGAGAGCTTCTTCGCAAAGCGCATTCCCTCCTCAAGCCGGACGGGATTCTCCTCGTCGCAACGCCGGACCATTTCAGCTTGATTGACTTTTTGGCGGATTTAACCTACCGCTCCTCCTTCACACTTTTTCGAAAGCCCCTTGAGCTTCTCTTTGTCCCGGAACACACCCTTTACTTCACCGATTCGACGCTTCGAAGGGTGGTTGAGGAAGGTGGATTTGAAATCACGGAGGTCGTGAAGACAGGGACGGACATTGACCGTTTTCAAACCGGCGCGCTCTTCAATGCCGCGGCGAAGGTCGCCCTCACCTTCTCTCGATGGCTCCACTGGGAGAATCGAATCATTCTGTTCGCAAAAAAAAGGGATGACGTCGAGCCATGACCCGGCCCCGGCTCTCGCTCGTTTTCCCGTTTTACAATGAGGAAGAAAATCTCGGCCGGGTCCTCACCGAATTGGAAGAGGCCTTTGAAAAGGAAAGGCTTGAGGATTATGAGATTGTCGCCGTGAATAACGGCTCCTGGGACCGAACCGCCGAACTTCTGAAGGGGTATCGAGAGCGGAATTCCCGGGTGAAGATTGTCACGGTGCCGGTCAATCAAGGATTGGGCTATGGGATTCTCCAGGGATTTCAGGGGGCGGAAGGGGATTACGTCGGTTTCAATTGCGGGGACGGGCAAATCAGCGCGGCGGACGTCATGAAGGTATGGCGGAAAATTTCTCAAGAGGCGCTCGACCTCTGCAAGGTCAGGCGGGTCGTCCGCCACGACGGGTGGAACCGATTGGTTATCTCGTTTATCTTTAACCTCCTTTGCCGGATTCTTTTCGGCGTCCGGTCGACGGACGTCAATGGAATTCCAAAAATTTTGAAACGCGAAAGACTGGAGGCGCTCCAGCTTTTCTCCCGGGATTGGTTCATTGACGCCGAAATGATGATTAAGGCGACGCAGCAGGGATTTAAGATGGGAGAAGTGGAGGTTGAATTCCTGAAGCGAGAGGGCGGAAGCTCTCACGTGGGACTTCGGGCCATTCTCGAATTCCTCAAGAATCTTTTTGTCTATCGGGTGAAAGGATGGCCTGGGGAGCGCACGGTGGTTTCCGTGGCGGGAGGAAGAGGGTGACGCGCCGGGCGTCTCGCGCCGAAAAACTAAAGGTGGTCATCCTCTGCGGGGGTGCCGGGGCCCGCCTGAAAGAGGAGACCGAATTTCGTCCCAAGCCCTTGGTGGAAGTCGGGGGGAAGCCGATTCTCTGGCACATCATGAAGATTTATTCCCATTACGGCTTCCGAGATTTCATCCTCTGCCTCGGCTACAAGGGGCAAATGGTTAAGGAATATTTTCTCGATTACCTTTATGCCCACAACGATTTCACCATCCATCTTAGCTCGCCCGGCCGAATCCAGTTTCATGGCAAGCATGAAGAAGGGGACTGGAACATCACGCTGGTGGACACGGGCCTCGAGACCATGACCGGAGGAAGAATCAAGGCGGTTGAGAAATATGTTCCGGACCCGACCTTCTTTGCGACCTACGGGGACGGCGTCGCGGACATCGACTTGAGGGGCTTGCTCGCTTACCATCGGAAACAGGGAAAGATTGCGACGATTACGGGGGTTCAACCCCGTTCCCAGTTCGGGATGATTGAGGCGAATGGGTCCGGGGAAGTGCTTCGTTTTCGTGAGAAACCCGTTTTGACTGACCTTGCCAACGGAGGATTTTTCGTTTTTAACCGGGACGTTTTCAAATACCTTGAGAAAAATTCCGTCCTCGAAAAAGAGCCTTTTTCAAAATTGGCCAAGGCGGGGGAACTTGCCCTTTATCGTCACCAGGGGTTTTGGCAGTGCCTGGATACCTTTAAAGACCAAGAACACCTCAACCAACTCTGGTTGAGCGGAAAACCGCCGTGGAAGGTTTGGGACCATGAGCGGTAACTTTTGGGCGGGAAAGCGGGCTTTGATTACGGGAGCGAACGGCTTTCTCGGGTCTTGGCTTGCCATTGAACTTCTGAAACGCGGGGCCGTCGTAACCGGTATCATTCGGGACGAAATTCCGGATTCAAATTTAATCTTCTCGGGGGCGGTCGATGGAATAAAAATGGTCCGGGGTTCCGTCACCGATTTTGAAGTCGTTCTCCGGAGTCTTCGAGAAAACCGGGTGGAATATCTGTTTCATGTCGCAGCGCAGGCCATCGTGGGGTCTGCGAATGAGGACCCCCTGCCCACCTTCGAAGCGAATATCCGGGGGACATGGACGGTTTTAGAAGCGGCGCGCCGGACTCCAAGCATGAAGGGAGTCGTTGTCGCATCGAGTGACAAGGCCTACGGGACGCAGGCCGTCCCTTATCGGGAAGAGGCGCCCCTTTTGGGTGAAAACCCTTACGATGTGTCGAAGGTCGCGGCCGACCACCTTGCCCGAAGTTACGCGAGGTCGCTGGGCCTCGCCGTGGCCGTCACCCGCTGTTCCAATTTATTCGGCGGGGGAGACCTCAATTTTTCCCGGGTGATTCCGGGCACGGTCCGCTCCCTTCTCTCGGACTCCCGGCCGATTGTTCGAAGCGACGGTTCCCCGGTCCGGGATTACCTCTATATCTTGGATGCCGTCGAGGCCTACCTCACCTTGGCGGAACGTCTCGAAGATCCGACGATTCGGGGTGAGGCCTTTAATTTCGGGCTCGAACAACCCTTGAGCGTTTTGGACGTGGTCCGCTCGTTGATTGAAATTTCCGGAAAGAGGCACCTCGAGCCGGTCATTTTGGGGAAGGGGAAAATGCCGGGCGAAATCGACCAGCAATACTTGGAGATTGAAAAGGCGAAGAAGTGGCTCGGCTGGTGCCCTGCCTTTCAAATGGGGGAGGGACTCCGCGAGACTTATAAGTGGTACCAGCAATTTTTCGATTCCCGACGTCACCTTATCGTCGAGGCCCCCGGACCCTCTCCGGCCAAAGAATCTCTCACTGAAAAGGAGAAAAAACTTCTTGAGGAGCGTCTTCAAAGTCTCGGGTATCTATGACCGAGTGGTTTCTCCCTGCCTATATCGACCCCGGTTCCGGGCTTCAGTTCTTTTCCTTTCTGGGTCCGCTCTTGGCGGCCCTTGCCGGGGCGATTGGGCTCCTCCTCTGGCCCTTTCGGAAAATGTGGGGGCTTTTTATTTCGGGGAGAAAAATAGGGTGGCTTCTCGTTATGGCTCTGGCGGTCGTCGTTGGAGGGGGCCTCTTTCTCCTCTTGAGGCCGAAGGCGGCCGTGACTAAGGCGGCCCCGGGGCTTCGCGTCCTCGTTGTCGGAATTGACGGCATGGACCCCGTCATCACCCAAGGATTAATGGCGGAGGGAAAACTTCCGAATTTCAAGCGCCTCGCCGAGACCGGGACGTTTAAGACGATTCAAACCACAAATCCGGCCCAGTCGCCTGTGGCTTGGTCGACCATTGCAACGGGTGCGAATCCCGGAGAACACGGCCTCTTTGACTTCATCTGGCGGCACGAAGAAAGTTATCTTCCCGACCTTTCGTTAGCGGTGCTCGAGCCGCCTGAGAAGAGAATCAAACTCTTTGGCCAGGAGCTCGCTTTGGGGCGTTCTCGTTACCGCTCCGAGCGGGGAGGGATTCCGGTCTGGAGTCTCACCTCCGAAGCCAAGATTCCGACCGTGGTCGTCCGGTGGCCGGTGACCTTTCCGCCGGAGCCGGTGGAAGGGAAGATGCTTTCAGGAATGGGGGTGCCCGACATTCGAGGAGGGCAGGGGACCTTTTCCTTTTACACATCGGAAAAGACCGACGACGCTCGTCCGCAGGGAGGAATGGTTATTTCGGTGGCCGAAGGGAAAGAGATTAGAAGCGAGCTATTTGGACCCCGGGGCCCTCGGGGGAGCGACCTGACGACACCCTTGGAAATCGATGTGGACCGGGAGACCCGTTCTGTCAGCCTTCGGGTGAACGGGAGCCGTTTTCGCCTTCAAGAAGGGAGCTGGAGCGGGTGGATTCGTGTGAAATTTCCGGTCGACTTTTTTACCCAGGTGAAAGCAATGTGCCGCTTTTATTTGAAATCGGTGGCGAACCCCTTCGAACTTTACGTCTCTCCGATGAATTTAGACCCCCGGGACCCCGCCTTTCCCATTTCGTATGAAAATGACTACGCCCGAAGGCTTCAGGAGGCGATTGGAGATTTTCACACGCTCGGGATGCCGCATGACACCTGGGCCTTGAATGAAGGACGGATGAATGAAGAAATGTTTTTGTCGCAGACGGATACCATCGTGGCCGAAGAGCGGGCGATGGTGCTCCACGAATTGAAACGATTTGAATCGGGGCTCTTCATGGTGGTCTTTGAGACCTTGGACCGGGTTCAGCATATGTTTTGGCGTTACCGGGACCCGAAGAGCCCGCTTTACAATGAGGAAGACGGCAAAAAGTATGAAGGGGTCATTGCCCGCACCTATGAACAGATGGACAGCATTTTGGGAGAGATTTTGGAGTTTGTGGATGAAAGGACGGTCCTGATTGCCAACTCGGACCACGGCTTCACAAATTTCAGAAGGACGGTCCACCTCAATAGCTGGCTCCGAAGCCAAGGCTACTTAACCTTAAAGGAGGGAGCGGAGGAGGGCCGTGCCCTTTTTCGGGAGGTGGATTGGAGCCGGACTAAGGCTTATGCGGTGGGACTCGGGAGCCTCTACGTGAATCTCAGGGGCCGTGAGTCTCAGGGGATTGTGGTGCCTGGCGAAGAGAAGGAGAGGCTCGAGAAGGAACTTATCGAGAATTTAGAACGTGTGGTGGACCAGGAAAATGGCGAGAAGATGGTCCATAAGGTTTATCGCCGGGAGGAAATTTTTTCAGGAAGCCGGTTCGACCAGATGTCCGATTTAGTCGTTGCCTTCCGCCCGGGGTATCGGGCCTCCTGGCAGACGGCCTTGGGTGCGACTCCCCGGGCCCTCGTGGAAGACAACCTGAAGAAATGGAGCGGAGACCACATTGTGGAGCCCAGTTTTGTTCCGGGTGTTTTCTTCTCGAACCGAAAAGTGGCACCTGAGCGGGAAATCAGCCTCTATGATATCGCCCCGAGCGTTGTTTCCCTGTTTGGAATCACTCCTCCCAAGGGTTACTTGGGCCAGCCTATTTTTGAAACGGCGGCTGAGACGTCGGCACTGGCAGCTTCGCCTCGATAACTCAGGGAGATCGGAATGACAATCTGGGTGGTCCTCCTCGCAAGTATTTTGCTTCGAATGATCAGTATCACGAGACCCTTTCTTGGCCATTTCGGAGATTACCAGGCCGCGATGGCGATGACGGCAACCTTCTACCTCCAGGACAACTTTAGTACTCTTTTTTACCCAAAGGTCTATGTCTTATCGGATGGGCAGCCGTCGCTTGTCCTTCTATTTTTCCCTCTGAGTTCGTTGGTGGCCTCCCTTTTCCAGCGGATTTTTGGAGGGACCTTGGAATTTTGGGGGCGTTTCCAGGCGGTTCTTTTCTTCGGTGGAAGCGCATGGTTCATCTGGCGACTCGTGGCAAAACTTGTCGATCGACGTACGGCCATGGCCAGCCTGGTGGCGTTCACTCTTTTTCCTTTAACGCTGATTTATGGTCAAAGTTTTTTAAACGAAATGGCGACTCTTTTTTTCACGCTCACCTTCTTTTACTTCCTGACAGATGCGGTGAAGCAGGGCTTTGGCAAGGCGTTTTGGCTGAGCGCCCTTTCATTCAGTGCGGTCTTGGTGATGCGTCCCAATTCGCTCTACTTGGCCTTTCCGGCGTTCTGGCTCGCGCATCTCGAGAAAGGAGAAGGGTCTTCGCGGAAGCAATGCTCGTTTCTTACGGCGGCCATTCTAGCGTATGGGCTGGTCGGGCCGGCGGTGTGGTATTACCACCTTTGGCGCGTTTCGCAGTCGGCGACGAATATTTATATGACGATTTACCCGCAGCTAATTTCACGTGGGTCCTTCCTTTCTTCAACGGTCTTTAGCCTGAGTTACTACAAGGACCTCCTCGATCTTGCGACCGGCATCGTATTGACGCCGATTGGGTTCACGCTTTTTGTGTTCGCGATCCTAGGGGCCGGGGCGAAGCGGCCGCTCAATTTCTTTTCGCTTTGGTGTGGCACCTTTCTGGCAAGCTCCCTTTTGATCCCGCGAAAGCTTATCGATCACGATTACTACTGGCTGCAATTTTTAGGGGGAGCGGCGCCGCTGGTGGGAGCAGGGTTCTGGAAGATTCAAGCTGCTTGGAAG
>CAYJTI010000043.1:0-9506 GCA_964373135.1 uncultured bacterium
GGTATTGGCGGGTGGGGGCCGAAAGGGGCCACGAAAAGTTAAATTCCGCCACCTTCTCCTTTTCAAAGGCCTCGGCGAGGGATTTGAAAAAGTCGTTTACCTCCTGCGACATGGCCTTGACGACCTTGGGGTCAATCGAATAAATCCGGAGGACCTCGGCCTGTTTGGCCTGACGGAGTTTTGTGGTCTCTTCTTCATCGATAAACCGGACGTAAAGGGGCGAAAAGAGCGTGCGGGGGGCCGGCTCATTGACGACAAATTCCTTTTTGACATCGGTGGCGGGCTTTTCGACGACCACGACGAAGGTCCCAATCAGAAGGGCGGAAAGAAAGAGGACAAACTGGAGAAACTTAGGGGCGCTCGTGCTTCTCATAGGCGCGGATGATTTCCTGAACAAGGGGGTGGCGGACCACGTCTCTTTCGGTCAAGTTCACAAATTTGATTCCTTTAATCCCGGCCAGGATGGTCTGGATTTCGACCAGCCCCGAACGCTTCCCGCCCGGCAGGTCAATCTGAGTGACATCGCCCGTGACCACCGCCTTTGAGGAAAAGCCGAGCCGGGTCAGGAACATTTTCATCTGGGCGTGCGTGGTGTTTTGCGCCTCGTCGAGGACCACAAAGGAGTCGTTCAAGGTCCGGCCGCGCATATAGGCGAGCGGTGCGACCTCAATCACCTGCCTTTCGAAATAACGGCTGGCCTCATCGAAATCGACCATTTCATAAAGCGCGTCATAAAGCGGACGGAGATAAGGATTAATTTTCGCATAAAGGTCGCCCGGAAGGAAACCGAGGCTCTCCCCCGCCTCGACGGCCGGACGCGTCAGAACAATCCGGTTCACCTGCTTCTTTTTGAAGGCATCGAGCGCGGCCGCCATCGCCAGAAAAGTCTTTCCCGTTCCCGCGGGACCAATGGCGACGACAATGTCGTGGGCCTGAATCGCCTCGAGATACGCCTCTTGCCCCTTTGATTTGGCCTTGATGATTTTTCCCTTGTGGAAAAAAGTCACGGGCCCGGTGGTTTTCCGGGAGGGCGAGAGAGTCTCTCGGCCTTCGGCTTCCGATTCCCTAGACCTCTCCGAGAGAGGGATTCCCTGAGCGTCTCCCCCGGTTCGAAGCCGCTCGAGCTGGTTCACGAAAAATCGATACGCGGCCTCGACATTCTTCTTGGTCCCGGCCAAGGCGAGCCGGTGATTCCGGGCTGAAATCCGGACCCCAAACTCCTTCTCGGCAAACCGAAGGTTTTCGTCGAGGCTTCCGTAAAGCCGAATCGCTTCTTCATTCGAACTGAGCCGAAGACTCTTTTCCATCGTTAAAAGTATATCCTAATTCCAGTGACGTCGTCAGAAGGACGGCCAACGCGTCATTTCTGGCGCCCGAGTTGAATCCCGAGCTCCTTCAACTGTTCCGGAGCCACCCGGGACGGGGCCTCGGTCATGAGGCAGGTCCCCTTCTGAGTCTTGGGAAAAGCGATGACCTCCCGGATGGAATCCTTTCCCCGCAAGATCGAAACGAGCCGGTCCACGCCCAGGGCAATCCCTCCGTGCGGCGGCGCTCCGTAACTCAAAGCCTTGAGGAGAAATCCAAACTTCTCCTCCGTCTCTTTGGAGCTGATTTTCAACGCCCTGAAAACCTTCTCTTGGATCTCTCGACGGTGAATTCGAATGCTTCCTCCGCCGATTTCGGTCCCGTTCAGAACAAGGTCGTAAGCCCGCGCCTTCACCTTTTCCGGCGCCTCGCTGAGGAGCGATTCGTCAGCCAGCCGGGGAGAAGTAAACGGGTGGTGAAGGGCCACGTAGCGTTTCTCATCCTCGCTCCACTCGAAGAGCGGAAAATCGGTGACCCAACAGAACTCGAAGCGCTCTTTCGGAATCAGCTGATAAGTCTCGGCGACATGCGTCCGAAGCGTCCCCAGCAAAACGGAGGCCGTCGCCTCTCGGTCGGCCACTAGAAAAAGAACGTCGCCCGGCCGGGCACCGAGGCGTTTCACGAGCCGGTCCAATCGCTCCGGCTCAAAGAACTTCGCCACGGGCGATTCCACTTCTCCGGCCCGTTTCACCTTGAGCCACGCGAGCCCCTTCGCGCCCTGTTCCTGGAGAAAACGGGTCAGGTCGTCAAAATCTTTTCTGGAAAGTTCTTTTCCCTCGGGCGTCGGGAAAACGAGGGCCTTAATGTGTTCTCCCTGGGAGAGGGCGTCCGTGAAAACCTTAAAACCGGTCCCCTTGAACTCCTCGGTCACCTCTTCGAGAACCATCTCGAAACGGAGGTCGGGCTTGTCGCTCCCGTAGCGGGCCAGGGCTTTTTCATAAGGAATGTGACGGAAGGGGCGCTGGATTTTCTTTTGAGCCACCTTCTCAAAAACGGCCGCCATCATCCCTTCCACGACCCTCCTCACATCCTCTTCGTCGACAAAGGCCATTTCAAGATCGATTTGCGTATGTTCCGGCTGGCGGTCGGCGCGAAGGTCTTCATCTCGAAAGCAACGGGCCAGTTGAAAATAACGGTCGTAGCCAGACACCATGAGGAGCTGTTTAAAAAGCTGCGGCGACTGCGGCAGCGCATAAAACGTGCCGGGGGTGAGACGGGAGGGGACCAGAAAATCACGCGCCCCTTCCGGGGTGCTTTTCGTGAGGTAAGGAGTTTCGATTTCGAGAAACTCGAGCGAATGGAGATAATCCCGGACCGTCCGGATGAGTTCATAACGAAATTTCAAATTCTCCTGCATCTCGGGGCGGCGAAGGTCGAGGAAGCGATACTTCAGCCGGAGATCTTCGGAGACCTCCACGTTCCCGGCAATTTCAAAGGGAGGCGTGGGTGACTCGTTCAGGATTTCGAGCGAGTCAGCGAGAACCTCGACTTCGCCCGTGGCAATTTTTGGATTCTCGGTCCCGGCGGGCCGGCGTCTCACCTCGCCCTCGACCCGAATCACATATTCCGAACGGAGCTTCTCCGCCTGGCCGTGCAGCGACGGATTCTTTTCGGGATTGAAAACAATCTGCACGACCCCCCACCGGTCCCTGAGATCGATAAAGATGAGGTTCCCGTGGTCCCGGCGGGTGTGGACCCAGCCGGCGAGCGAAATTTTTTTCCCCGTATGGGCGCTGGTCAATGAACCGCAGGTGTCCGTTCTGAGCATCGTTAGAGGTGCTTCAGGGTGGAAATCAGTTCACAAAGGGAGAGCGACTGTTGCGTATGTTTTTCCAAGTCCTTCAACGCGAGTTTCTTCTCCTTCATTTCGGATTCGCCCGAGATGACAACGCATCGGATGCCGAGCCGATTGGCTCGCTTCAAGTGCGCGCTGAGGGAATTTTCCTGGAGGTTTGTCTCAACATACAATCCCGCTTCCCGCAGGCGGAGGATTTGTTCCTCGCAAAAGTGCCGGACCTCCGGGTTCGCGGCGAGAGAGGCAAAGTAAATTTGGCGGGATTGAATCTCCTTTGAAGGGTCTTTTCCGGACCCCTGGAGCGCCTTCAGAAGCCGTTCGACCCCAATGGAAAATCCCGAGGCCGGAACCGGTTCTCCTCCAATCAATTCATAAAGTCCGTCGTAACGGCCGCCGCCGGCCACGGCATCCTGCGCCCCGAGGTGAGGGCTTGTCACCTCGAAGACGACGCCCGAGTAATAGTCAATCCCCCGGACGAGCCGTTTTTCCACTTTGGATGAGATGCCGTGCCCTTGACTCAAAATCGTCTGGACCTCGTCAAAATTTTCCTGACACGCGACGCAAAAATCACTCCACGGCGCCTTTTGAATGACCGGCTGACAGCCCGCATTTTTGCAATCAAAAATCCGGAGGACATTTTTCTCGAGGCGGTAACGACAGTCAGGGCAAAGTTTCTCTTTCGCTTTCGAAAAATAAGCCTTCAAGGACGCCCCTAATGTCGGACGGTCCTTGGCACAGCCGAGGTAGTTGAGCCGGAGTTCCCTGGCCTCAAGTCCCACGTAGTTCAGGAAGCGCCAGAGGATGGAGATGACTTCTCCGTCCGCTTGAGCTCCCGATTCATTCACGAGTTCAATCCCAATCTGATGAAATTGGCGCCGTCTCCCGGCCTGAGGCCGCTCGGCACGAAACATCGGGCCCAGGTAATAAAGGCGGGCGGATTTGGCCTTTTTGAGGAGGTGGTTCTCAATCACGGCCCGGGCGACCGAGGCCGTCATCTCGGGGCGGAGCGCCACCGCTCGTCCCCGCCGGTCCTGGAAGGCATACATCTCTTTATGGACGATGTCGCTCCCTTCCCCCAGGCTTCGCTGAAACAGTTCAAGCGGCTCCACGAGGGGGGTTCGAATCTCCTTGTAGCCCTGCGCTTCAAGAAAGATCCGCGCCTTCTCCTCAAGCCACTGCCACCGCTCAATTTCTCCGGGGACAAGGTCTCCCATTCCGGTCAGAACCTGAATTTTAGGTGGCATCAAAGGCTCCTCAAAGGCTCATCATCCTATCACAACCTCACATCAACTTTCCCGCCTGGAAAATGAAGTATTCAGCCACGAGAATGAGAAGGAGGCCGAAGCCCTGTTTGACACGGACAAGCCAATTCCCCGATTTGGGAAGGGAGGCCACGAGGCCTGCGAAGGTCCCCAGCAAAATTAGAAGAAGTCCAAGACCGATCGCGAAGGTAAAAAGGAGCGTAAAGCCAAGGAGAAGATTCCGACTCTGGGCGACGAACGTGAGAAGGACCCCCAGAACCGGTACGGTGCAGGGGGCCGCCACCAGCCCGGAACTTGCCCCCATCAGAAAGACTCCGACCACCCCCCTTTTTTCCTTTTGACCGGGCTTGGCTTGACCCCAGCCGCCCGGAAGTTGAAGCTCAAAAACACCCAGCATCGAAAGCGCAAAGAAGAGACAAATATTCCCCACGACGAGATAGGCGGCCGGATGAGTTGTCAGTTGGCCGAAAATCCGGCCGGTCAGGGCCGCAAAGAGTCCCAAGAGGGCGTAAGTCAGGGCCATTCCGGTCACGAAGGCGAGTGAAAGGAGGAAAGCCCGGAAGCGGCTCCCCGTCCCCGTGGCGCCGATGACGCCGACTAAGATCGGAATAATCGGATAGACGCAGGGCGTGAAACTCGCCCAAACCCCTCCCAGAAATGAAACCAGATAAGCCACTAGAGAGACCTCCGTGAGATATTGTGAGAAATTCTGAAAGAGATTTTCCATTAGCGCTTCTCCTTGATTTTTTCGGTGGTAAAGCGCGAAATCGTCATCTCGGGCCAAAGGGCCTCGGCGAGATGCGCCTTCTCCTGGGCGCAGCGCCTCACAAACTCCTCGGCCTCCCACCCCATTTCGGCTGCCACTTCCGGAAGAAAGGCACCGGTCCGATTTCCCCACTCCAGAAATATCCCGTGACGGCCGACCTCGATCTCATCCGACGAACGAATCTTCTCCAGGGGAGAAAGAATCGAGATTTCAATTTCAACTTGGTCGAGTTCGCTCGCGCTCACCGGCGAAAAACGGGGATCTTCAAAAGCGGCGGCCTGGGTCATTCGAATCACCTCTTTAAAGAGCGGCCGTTCGGTTTTAAAATTCCCGATGCAGCCTCGAAGCCCGGCGGTGACTCCTGGGGTCCCCTTTTTTCGAAGCGTCACGAAACAGGGCCTCGGCTCCCAAAGCGCAGGGTCTCCCGGCTTAAACGGCCGGACTTTTCCCGTCCGGACAGAATCCTCAAGCGCCTCCCGTGCGATTCGAATCAGAATCTGCTGGCTATTCGACGACAAAACCGGCATAACCAACCACCCGGTCCTCCTCCCCGCCCGCCTCCGCACTCGTCCGGTAATCAATCAGCGCCGCCTTCTCGGCCCCGAGTCCCTTGGCCAAAATCAAAGTCATATAGACCGGCACGAAGCCGCACATCGAAATGCCGTGCGCCTCGACCACCCTTGCAAGCCCCTTTTCGTCCAGCGCCTCGATGGCCTCGAGCGCATACCGGTCTTTTTTGCGTGTGGCGGCATCACTTTCATAATGGGTCATGTCGGTGGACGCCACGATTAAAAATCCCGTCCGCCCTTTCAGAAACTCCACGAGGGAATGCGCCGCCCGCCCGGCCCAATCCAAGTCGAGCGTTCCCACAAGGAGGGGAACGATTTTCACCTTAGGATTCCGGTATTGGAGGAGAGGGAGTTCGACTTCGAGTGAGTGCTCCCGCTCGTGGGCGTCCGGGTCCGGTGAAAGATCGCAAGAAGCCTCGAGAAGCCCGGCCGCAAACTCCCGATCGATGGCCACCGAACCGAGGGGAGTCTCCCACACCCCTTCGGGGAAGATGGCAAAAGGACTCCCGACGCCGTAGTGATTCGGGCCAATCAAAAAACAGAGGTCGGGAATTTTAACTCGCCCGAGCACCCGGCAGGCCGTTTTTGCAGAGTAAATGTATCCGGCATGGGGGAGAATCACGGCCCGGGCGGGGGACCCGGAACCCAAGGCGTGGAAGGCGTCATCCAAAAATCTTCGAAGGTCTTCAGTCTCGGCCGGGTAGAAGCTTCCAGCCACGGTGGGCTTTCGGACCGGGAGGGTCAACGGGGGGTCAAAATCTTCTTTTTTTATTGCTCCGAATCTTCCGGTGGCGCTTTTCGCTCGGCTTCTCGTAGTGCTTCCGGGCACGGAGGATCTTCAGGATTCCTTCGCGCTCAATCTTTTTCTTGAGTCGCCGCAGGGCCTTCTCGAGCGGCTCGTTTTCACCGACTAAGACTCTAGGCACAGTGGCGATATTATACGCCGCCGGCCTCTGAAATCAACGAGGATTCCCCCGTCTCGCCCCCGTGAATTGACATCCCCCGAGAACTTCACTATAGTAGCGCGCGTGACTCTTTTTGATTCGCTTCCCCGCTACGGTGAGGCCTTCTTAAGACTTCTCTACCCTATGACCTGCGCGCTTTGTCAAATCCTTCTTGAGCTCGACGAACGGGGGCTTTGCGCGGGCTGTGTCGTGGAACTTCAAAAAAAACGGTTCCGGCCTTCCGAAGAGCGGATTCGAATCCCTCTCGCCCATGGCGAAGAGGCCTGGGCCGTCTTTCGCTACGACGGACCCGTGAAAGAAATCTTTCATCAAATCAAATTCGAAAGGCGGCGGGATCTCCTCCCTCTCTTTTTCCCAGAAACCGCCCAGTTTTTCGCCCGCCGCCCCCGCCTCGCGGCCTATGACACCCTCCTCCCCGTCCCTTCGGATCCCCGGCGCCGAATGGACCGGGAATTCAACCAGTCGGGCTTGATTGCGGAAGCGATTGCGAAGATGATTCCTTCCTCCTCAGAGGCCCGGCCCCGCCTCAAGAAACACGCGTTAATCAAGACTCGGTCCACCCCGCCGCAAAGTCTCTTGGGTCAAGAGGCAAGGGCAATCAATCTCGAGCAGGTCTTCTCCGTCCCTTCGCCCAGGAAATGGGCCGGGAAGTCCGTTCTCCTCGTTGACGACATTTTTACGACCGGGGCAACGCTTGAAGAGGCCGCGAAAACCTTGAAGCGGGCGGGTGTCAAGCGCATCGGCTACTTCGCCCTCACCCGCGCCGTCCTGAACTGAGTTTCCGATGCGTGTCCTCGACCGTTATCTCCTCCGCGAACTTTTCGTCCCGGTCCTCCTCTGCTCTGTCACGCTCGTTTTCCTCGTCCTCATTGCCGATGTCTTCGACAACCTCGATGCCCTCCTCAAAAATCGGACGCCTCTCGCTTACGTTCTCCGGTATTACGTGATGCTGGTCCCCTTTTCGCTGACCCAGACCCTTCCGTGGGCCACGCTCCTCGGGACGATTTATCTCCTCGTGAGCCTGAATTTTCACAATGAAATCATTGCCATGAAAGTCGCCGGCCTCGAAATCAACACCATCATCCGTCCGCTCCTCTTCTTCGGTTTTCTGGTGGGGATCTTCTGTGTCCTCCTCGGGGATTCGCTCGTCCCCGTCACCTTCCGGGTGGCGAATGACCTTCGCGAAATCCATATTGAAAAGAAACGCGTCAAAGAGGAGGGGAAGCTTTACGAAAACGTGACCTATTACAGCGACGGGAATCAGCTTCAGTATTACCGCTTCTTCGATGATGGGAAAAAAGAGGTCCGTGACGCCATCCTCCTCTGGCTCGACCCGAAAAACCGAAATACCCGCCGGAAGATGGTCGCCAAAAAGGGAACGTGGCAGGAGAATCACTGGGGCTTTGAAAACGTGACGGAATATGAGATGGACCCGGAAGGCCAGATCTTAGGCGAGCCGAGAAACTTCCCCACGAAAATTTATGGAGATGTCGCCACTCACCCGGATGACCTTCGCCACGCCTCGAGCGAAAGTTACTTCTTGAACACCAGGGAACTCAAGCAATACATCAAGACCCTCGAGGAGAATGGCGTCCGGGCCTCCGGTGAAAAGGTAGAGCACCAATACCGCCTCGCCAGTCCCTGGCATTCCCTGGTGATGATGATGATTGCCATCCCGCTTCTCTCTCCCACCCGTTCCAAGAAGGTCATTGCCATCCACGTGTTAATCTGCCTTGGAATCGTCTTCCTCTTCCACGTGACCGGGGCGATTGCCCTCGCGCTGGGGAAAACGGGCCGCCTCTTCCCTTTTGTCAGCGCCTGGTTCAATACCTTTTTATTTGCAGGGGCCGCCCTTTACTTTCTCGAACGGGCGAACGAATAGGAAGGCTAGGTTCCGAGTTCCCAGGAGGCGAGGTAATTTTTCTGCTCGGGGGTGAAGCGTTCAATCGAAACCTTCCAAACGAGACGCCTTGACTTGCAGCCTTCCGCTCTATGCCATTTCCCTTCTCAGAAAACCAAAAACGAGGGATCTATTTCCCGAGTAATTCTTTATTGGATGAGCCTTCTCAAATTGTTTTGCCTGATTGGTGATACGGAAACGAATAACGCACGGATTTAATTCAAGAAGTCCATAGGCCTTGGGTCTTGATCTCGGTTTGACTTTCGACAAATATCGAAATATACTTAATTTACGATGAAGAAAATCGAAACTGTTTGGCACCATATTCTGACCGGGGCTTTGAATGAGGGGAGATATCGTTATACCCAGCAGGAACTCGCCCAACGATTCCGATACTCGCTGAGCACGGTCTACCATGCGCTCCGCATGCCGACGGAGATGGGGGCGGTCCGCAAGGCGGGTAAATTTTTCGTCCTGCAAGATTTCAAGAAACTTTTCTACTACTGGGCCAGCTTCCGCACACTGAGCCGAGACCTCATTTATTCCACGGCCACGAGCCTTCCCGTTCGGGAAATCGAAGGGTTGGCCCTTCCCGGCAGTGTCTACGGCGCCTACAGTGCTGCGAGGCGGCTCCTGGGAGAACCACCCGCCGACTACAGCAAGGTCTATTTCTACCTCCTTCCGGATCGTCTGACCGAGTTTCAGCGCCGCTTCCCTCTTAATTCAAAACAGCCTGCCAATACGTTTGCTCTTAAAATGTTGCCGGTGATGGCGAACTATGGTCCGACGACTACCTTCGTCCAAACCTTTGTCGATCTCTGGAATCTTGCGGACTGGTACGCACGGGATTTTACGCAAGCCCTGGAGACAAAAATCGATGGCCT
>CAYJTI010000044.1:0-6354 GCA_964373135.1 uncultured bacterium
AGAATCCGGGGCGAGGCCACGGCTCGGCGGAGATCTCCCTGGAGATTTTGGAGGTGTCTTTAGGCGAGTAGGAGTTCCTCACGGGTGAAGGAATTCTTGAAACTCCGAAGCCGCCCCCCCGCGTCGCTTGTCCCCTCCACAAACGCCTCCGCCCCGCTTCCCAAGTGAACCAAAAGAAGGTCCCGAAAGAGTTGAAGGAGGCCCCGGCCAAACTGGACCAGATCTTTTCCCGATTCGTAGAGGGCCTCCACCACGGAAAGAACTTTCGCCGGCTCCTTTTTGACGAGGGCCGCGAGAAGCTCAAAGTAAACGTCTTCGCTTGCGAGGCCCAGGGCGAGGAGAACGTCTTCCTCCCGGACTTCTCCCTCCGAGAGGGTGCTGAGCTGGTCAAAAAGGCTTTCGGCGTCCCGAAGACTCCCGTCGCTTGCCCGGGCGATCGTAAAGAGGGCCTTTGCTTCACACTTGAGGTGTTCCGCCTTCGCGATCTCCGTGAGCTTTGCCGTCATCGTCTCCACGGGAATCCGCTTGAAGTTGAAGCGCTGGCAGCGCGAGAGGATCGTGAGCGGGACCTTATGCGGCTCGGTCGTCGCAAAGATGAATTTGACATGCCCCGGCGGCTCCTCCAGTGTTTTCAAGAGGGCGTTGAAGGCGTCGTGCGTAATCTGATGGACTTCATCGATGATGTAAATCTTGAAGCGGGAGCCGGCCGGCTTGAATTTCACATTCTCCCGGAGTGTCCGGACCTCGTCGATGCCGCGATTGGAGGCGCCGTCAATTTCAAGAACGTCCAGAGAATTTGCCCGCGCGATTTCCCGGCAGTTCAGGCAGTCGCCGCAAGGCGCCTCGGTCAGGCCCTTCGCGCAGTTCAGGGCCTTCGCCAGGATTCGGGCAGTCGAGGTTTTCCCGACGCCCCGCGGGCCCGCGAAGAGAAAGCTCTGAGGAATCCGCCCCGTTCGGATCGCATTCGTGAGGAGGCGCGTAATCGTCTCCTGGCCCACCACCTCGTCAAAGGTCTCGGGCCGGAACTTCCTTGCAAAGATGAGGTAGGTCTCGTCTCCCTCTTTCCTTCTTTTCATTCTTCCTTCTTCCTTTTTCCTTCTTCCTTTTTACTTTTTACTTGCTTTTCGGAGCCACGAGGATTCGGCGCCCTCCGTCCCGTCAGCGAAGCGGCGGGACTCCGGGTCGGCCACCCGCCCCGCAAAGCCAACGCTCCTAGACGTCGCGTTGTGCGGGGCTCCCTTCGAATCCTCGTCTCCTTCCTTTTTACTTTTTACTTGCTTTTCGGAGCCACGAGGATTCGAACCTCGGTCTCCCTTGCGGGAGAAACGGTTTTCGAGACCGCCGCATTCAACCGCTCTGCCATGGCTCCCTCGAAACGTTTCAGGGCCGTCTATTATACCGATAGAGAAATGGAACCGTCCCCATTTTTCTGCCCATTTTTCTGGAGGAAGCGGAAGAGGAGGGCGGCGGAAAGCCTCGACCCCTCCCGGTTCACATGGTCGTCATTCTCCTGATAGAGCTCCCGGCCACGCCTCGCCCGGAAATAGGGGAGAAGGTCGAGACAGGCAATCCCCTCTGCTTCACAAAATTCTCTGAGAAGCGCCTGGGGGCGGTCGGAGGTGAGGGTCCTCTCATCCAGGTTAAAGCTTAATTTTTGATAGAAGTCAAAGTGAGACCGGTTGACTTGGATTGTGTGGGGAAAGACAACGATGAGGAGCTTCGCGCCCGCGTTTTGACTCACGCGGTGAATCTCGGACAAGATTCCTTTCACCTTTTCCCAGGCCCTCTGGTTCTCCTCCGTTTCCATCAGGAGATTGTCGAGGAGGTAGTTTTTCCTCTCGAGACTCAGCTCGAGGAGGGAGGGGTTCAAGGCTTGGGCCTTTGCGAGGTCAACGAGCGGCCGGGGGACCCCCTCCTTCTCCATCCGTTGGTAATCCACCGTGCGAGGGTGGAGACGTTCCAAGACCTCGTGATAAAAGTGATAGGTGTAAAATTCCAGGAAAAGGGGTTTGAGAAGCCGCTTGAGAGGATTTTTTGTCACCCGGCGGTACTGCTCGTTCGTGAGATCGTTTCCGGCGTAGTAGGAGAGAAGGACAAGGTCGGGACGAAATTTCATGCCCCGGGCCCGCATCTGGGCCAGATAATCCGCCGGCCCCATGCCGCCGCTCGCGGTGTTCAAAAGACTCACGCGGTAGGGCTCGAGCGCTTTCACGAGCCGCTCGTAAACGTGATGACCCCTCCGCCCCATGAAGGAATCCCCCAAGATCAAAATCCTCGGGCCGTCCAGGGCACCCTCGACCACGGCTTCGTCATGAAACTTATTTTTAATCACGCCGAGACGGAGCAGGCCCTCCACCGAGACGAAAGCTAAGGCGAGGGGGACCGCCACGAGGAGGGTCCGGGCGAGCCATTCTCTGACGGTTGTGGCGGCGGGGGATTCGAGGCGTTCCACTTTTCTGATTCAGCGCCGGTTCGTTTGGAGATAACGGACCGCTCGCGCGAGAAGCGTCCGGGGGCTCAGCCGGGCGCCGATCGGGACCAATTTATTCTTGCGCCCCGGAATGACGATTCTTTTCTTTCTCTCGAGCCCTTCGTAAGCGGCGCGGGCCACCTCTCCCGCGCCCATCATGCTCTTCTTAAAAAGAGAGATTTCTCCAATCTCGGCCGCCCCCTGAAAGTCCGTTTCGGTGGGGCCCGGGCAAACACAGGTGACGGTGACCCCCGTGCCTCGAAGTTCCTCGGCGAGCGCCTCTGAAAAGGAGAGGACATAGGCCTTCGTCGCATAGTAAACCGCCATCCACGGGCCCGGGACAAAAGCAGCGGTTGAGGCGACATTCAAAATTTTTCCCTGGCCCTGGCGAAGCATCCCTCTTAAAAAGAGTTTCGTGAGGTGGGTAAGTGAAACCATATTGAGCTGCATCATCTCAAGCTCCCGGATGAGGTCTGTCTCGGAGAATTTTCCATAGGTGCCGGTCCCCGCATTGTTGACCAGAACCTTCACCGTCACGCCTTCCTCTTGAAGGATCTCGTAAATTTCCCGGGGGGCGCCGGCCGAAGATAGGTCGCGCGGGAGGATTTTGACCGGGGCGCCGAAATTCGAGCGAAGCTCGGAAGCGGCCCGTTCCAGACTGGCCGAATCGCGGGCCACCAAAACAAGCGGGCGGCCGTCCTTGGCAAAGAGTTTCGCCAGCTCAAAGCCGATTCCCCGTGAACCGCCCGTAATCAACACCGCCTCATCCCTCGCGTGATTCATCCTAATACGCCGTTGGACAAATTCGTATCCGGTTTCAACCCCCTCACCCTCCCCTCTCCCCCTCTGGGGGAGAGGGTTAAGGATGAGGGGGTAATCGGGGCGGAATTTGTCAAACGCCCTACTAATTCCTGCTTGTTCCAAGGAGAGCTTGTGGTCGGGAAAACTCGCCCGGGAGAATTGAATTCCCCAGAATTAACCACGACTTGCCTTTGTTGGCCCGTGAAAATGTTCACCTTGAGGGCTCACCCTCTCAAGGCTTTCTGAGACGAACAGCACGTCGGCTGGCTCTCGCAGCTGAGTCAGGTCGAATTCCTCTCTGGGATTAAAGAGGTCAAAACAACGGTACCCGTACGCTTCCATGTAACAGGAAAATTCATCGAGGGTTCTCCCGAGGAGGGCCGGATACAAACGGGGCGTGACCTCACAGAGGATTGCCGGACGGTGAGAACTGCTTTCAAAATAACCCCGAAGCCCCTCCAAGACACCAAACTTAAAGCCTTCCGTGTCGATCTTAATCAACGATATCCTGTCGCTCTCGGTCCCTATTTTATTTTTGATGTAATCATCCAGTCGGATGACCGGAACCCGAAGGCTCTCTTTCCACGCCTCTCGCCGCATAAAGTTGGGGACCAGGGTGTTCCATCCGATCCAGGGAAGGCCCGAGACATCCAGAGTCGCCCATCCGGGGTGAGCCCCTGCCGCACACGAATTGACAACGATTTTGTAAAGAGGATTCGCCTGCGATAATTTCTCTAATCTTTGGGACTCTCGAGGGGCCGGCTCAAAGCTATGAACCTCCCCCGCCTTCCCAACGAGACCTGCCCCCGTGGCTGTGAGAAAGCCGACGGACGCACCCACATCGATAAAAATGTCACCTTCTTTTAGAAATTTTCTCATCACATCGATCGTCAAGGGTTCATAGGCGCCCCAATGCATGGTTTTCATTTGCGGGCCGTAAGCATCGAAATCGAATTCAAATACGACCCCGTTGATCTTTTTGACGATCGAGCCGTGGGGGGAGGGGAGGATTCGAATCAATTTGCACCCCAGCACCTTACAAAACATTTTAGGATTGCTCGCGAGCAGGGCTCGGGCTTTTCCGAATCCATTCCAAAACCGGCGTCGATTCATAAAAGCCAACGCTCCCAAACGCCGCGTTGTGCGGACCTCCCTTCAAATCCCAACTCGCTTGTGAAAATATTTCGGAGACGTTGGGATTTGAACCCAAGTGCCTTCTCTCGAAGGCAACGCGCTCTCCAGGCGCGCCCGTTCAGCCGCTCCGGCACGTCTCCCAGAAAACCCTTGGCGCCAGGTCCGCGTTACTCTTTCAACAAAAGACAAAAATCCTCCCACCCTTCCGGCGCCTTCCCCTCCCACTGATTGAATGACACAAGCGTCTCCAACGGGATTCGCTGGGCCCAGCCCACCCGCTCGAGGTCGGGCTCGCCGGGGAAGAAAGTCACGTAGCCCAAACAGAGATACGCCACGAGGGTGAGGTGCCGGGGGATTTGTAAAATCTCATGGGCTTCGTCTCGCCTGAGGATACTGACCCAGCCGACGCCGACATTCTCGGCCCGGGCGGCGAGCCAGAGGTTTTGGACGGCGCAACAGGTGCTGTAAACGTCCGTCTCGGGCATGCTGTGCCGGCCGATCACCTGGGGGCCCAGGCGGGTCGGGTCGGAAGTCACCGCGATATTGATGGGGGCCTCAAGGATTCCCTCCAGTTTAAAGGACAAGTACCTTTTTCTCCTCTCTTCATCAAAGAGAAGCGCGGCCTCGCTTTTTTCCCGCTCGAACGCGGCCTTGATCTTTTCCTTCACCTCACGCTCTTCAATCACGATGAAATTCCACGGCTGCATGTAGCCGACCGAGCCGGCGTGATGGGCGGCCCGCAAGATGCGGGCGAGGACCTCGTGGGGAAGGGGGTCGGGCTTGAAGAGGCTTCGGATGTCGCGGCGGCCGTAGATCGTCCGGTAGACGGCGTCGCGCTCCGTATGGGTAATCACCTGGTCCGTCTCCATCAGCGTTTTTCCTTTCTCAACGTTCGAAAAAATTCCTGCAGAAACCGTTTCGACGGCTCGGCCAGGACGCCGCCCTGGACTTCGAGGCGGTGGTTGAGCCGGTCGTCTGAGGCGAGATCGTAGAGACTGCCGCAGGCGCCCGCCTTCGGGTCGGCCGCGCCAAACACCACTCCCTTCGCCTTGGAAAGGACGAGGGCGCCGGCACACATCGGGCAGGGCTCTTTCGTGACGTAGACGACCGCCCCTTCGAGTGAGCCTCGGTGTTCCCTTTTTCCGCTTGAAAGTGTCTCCGCCGCCTGCGTGATGGCAATCATCTCCGCATGAGCCGTGGGGTCGCGGAGCGTCTCCGTCTGATTGTGCGCCCGGCCGACAATTTTCCCCCGGGTGACGACCACGGCGCCGACCGGCACCTCCCCAAGCTCGAGGGCCCGGCGGGCCTCCTTCAGCGCCTCCTGCATGTAATGTTCGTGGACCGCCCGGGCAAGTTTTGCCATCCCGTATAAGTCAAAAGCGAAAAGTCAAAAAGCAAAAGTAACGGGGCGAACGACCGAAGTAAAAAGGCGGAAGGAAAAGTTCGCATCCGCCTCGTGACCAGCCGGTAACCGCTTTTTCAGATGCTTTCTTCTTCCTTAGACTTTCACTTTTCACTTTTGCCTTTTGAGTTTCGCCCCCAGAATTTCGCTTTTCGCTTTTGCCTTTTGACTTCCTATTTTTCGCGCCCGAGAGGACTCGAACCTCCGACCCCTGGTTCCGTAGACCAGTGCTCTATCCGATTGAGCTACGGGCGCCATTTCCAAATCCGGAGAGGCCCGGATTCGAACCGGGGGACGGCGGTTAAGCCGTCACGGTTTAGCAAACCGTTGCCTTGGACCAGGCTCGGCCACCTCTCCAAAATGAGACAAGGTGATGATCGCGGAGGGCGAGGGAGTCGAACCCCCAAGTCCTTTCGGACGGCGGTTTTCAAGACCGCTGCCATACCGTTAGGCGAGCCCTCCCACAGTCCGTCCAAGCGGTTTTTCCGCCGAAGGCGGACCCGCCCCCCATCCTCTGGCGGGCAAGACCGCCGCATTTCCGCCGCCC
>CAYJTI010000044.1:6364-9481 GCA_964373135.1 uncultured bacterium
AATACCGTTAGGCGAGCCCTCCAGAACTTAAGGGGTATTCTAACAATGCCCCCGGGATTAGTCGAGGTAAGGACGGAGCGCTTTGGGAAATTCGATCTCCCCCGACTCGGTCTGAAAGTTCTCCAGCAAACAGAGAACCGTGCGGGCGAGCGCCACGCCGGAACCATTCAGCGTGTGAAGGTATTCGCTTTTCTTCGCCTGCCCCGGCCGCCAGCGGAGGTTAATCCGCCGCGCCTGAAAGTCTCCAAAGAGCGTGCAGCTCGAAACCTCATACCAGCGCTCGGAGACACTCGACCACGCCTCAAGGTCATAACCTTTCATGCCGGCAAAACTAAGGTCTGCGGTGGAGAGCAAGACAACACGGTAAGGGAGCTCAAGGAGCCGGAGCACCTCTTCCGCATCGCGGACGAGGGACTCCAATTCATCGAGTGAGCCCTCCGGCTTGACGAATTTCACAAGCTCCACCTTGTCAAACTGGTGCACCCGCGAAAGCCCCCTTGTTTCTTTCCCGTAAGAGCCCGCCTCGCGCCGGTAACAGGGGGTATAGCAGACATACTTGCGAGGGAGCTCTTTCGCCTCGAAGACCTCGCCACGATGGAGATTCGTGACCGGGACCTCTGCCGTCGGAATCAAAAAGTAATCGTCATCCTTCAGGCGATACATGTCCCCCTCAAGCCGGGGGAGCTGCCCCGTCCCAAACATGCTCTCCCGGTTCACCAGGTGCGGCACCCAAACCTCCTCATAGCCATGTTTCTTCCGGTGAAGATCGATCATAAAGTTCAGAAGCGCCCGCTCAAGCCGCGCCCCCGCCCTTTGGAACACCGGGAAGGCGCTCCCCGCCACCCGACTCCCCCGCTCAAAGGAGAGCCACCCGAGCCGCTTCCCGAGCTCAAGGTGGTCGAGCGGCTTGAAGCCAAACCGCCTCTTCGCACCCCATTCCCGCACCGCCCGATTCCCACTCGCGTCCTTTGCCACAGGCACAGATGAATGAGGAACATTGGGAATATACTCAAGTATTGAATACATTGATTTATATAAATCCACCACTTCTTTATCAATTTTATCTATTTTTTGGGATAACGTCGACAGCTCCCTCAAAAGGTCGTCAACCGGCTCCCCTTTTTTCTTCCGGACCCCGATCTTCTCACTCCCCTGATTACGGGCCTCTTTTTCCTTCTCCGACTGCTGAATGAGCCCGCGCCTCTTCCTATCCAAATCGAGAAGCTGATCGAGGTCAGCTGTCATCTGCTTTGCGGCAAGCGCCTGTCGGACAATCTCGGGGTTTTCTCGGATGAATTTGAGGTCAAGCAAGGAAGGGGTTTCCTTTGGATGTGAGGGGTTATTTCTCTTCGGAGGCGGACTCCTCTTCTTCCCGTCCGACAACACAGGCCGCTGAGGCGACCCGGTCTTTTTCGCGGAGGCGAATTAAGCGGACGCCCTGCGTCGCTCTCCCCGATGTCCGAATTTGGGCGACCGGTGAGCGAACCACCATTCCGGAGGTGGTGGCCAAAATGACTTCGTCTTCATCCCGGACAGCGAGGACACTCACCACCTCGTCACCCCGCCCCTGGCATTTAATGTTGATGACGCCCTTCCCGCCCCGTGACTGGAGCCGGTAATCTTTAAAAAGGCTCCGCTTCCCAAAACCGGAGCTCGTCACCGTGAGAACCTTCGCGTCCGGTTGAAGGACCTCCATCGCAATCACCTCGTCCTTGCGTTTGAACCGGATACCGCGAACGCCGGCGGCGGTCCGCCCCATTTCCCGCACCTGCTTCTCGGGAAAACGAATGGCAAGGCCCGTTCGAGTCGCAATGAAAATCTCATCCTTCCCCTTCGTGAGCCTCGTCGCCACAAGCTCATCTTTCGGGCGAAGCCGGATCGCCTGAATCCCGGTCGAGCGGGGCTTGGCGTAGGCAACGAGCCGGGTCTTTTTCACCATCCCGTTTCTCGTCGCCATCATCACAAAATGTTTCTCGTCAAACTCCTTCACCTGTAAGAAGTTCGTGACGGTCTCCCCCTGCCCCAGGGCGAGGAGGTTCACAATCGCCTTTCCCTTTGCCTGACGGGAGGCCTGCGGAATCCCATAAGCCTTCCTTAAGTAAACGCGCCCCTTGTTGGTGAAGAAAAGGATGGAGTCGTGGGTCGAAGCGAGAAAAAGGTGTTCAATGAAATCTTCATTTTCATCTTTGACGCCCCCGCCCGTGACCCCGACCCCGCCCCGCCGCTGCCTGCGGTAAAGGCTCACCGGTGTCCGCTTGATGTAGCCCGCGTGCGAAATCGTAATTAAGACGTCTTCCTCCGCAATGAGGTCCTCGATCTCAAAATCCTCCTCAGCCGCCACCACCTCGGTCCGGCGCGGGTCTCCGTACTTTTTCGCAAGCCCGAGCGACTCTTCCTTCACAATCCCAAGGATCTTCGCCCGGCTTTTCAAGACGGCCCGGTAATATTCAATCTTTTTAATGAGCTCCAAATACTCCTCGTCGATCTTCTCGCGCTCCAAGGCCGTCAGCCGCTGGAGCTGCATCTCGAGAATCGCCTTCGCCTGAACCTCCGTCAGTTTGAAATTTTTAACGAGTTCTTCCTTGGCGGCCTCCGGGCTCTTTGAGGCCCGGATCGTCTTGATGACCCTGTCCAAATTGGCAATCGCGATCTTGAGCCCTTCCAGGATGTGGGCCCGCCTCTCGGCCCGGTCGAGCTCGAATTGCGTCCGCCGGGTCACCACCTCGACCCGGAACTCGATGAAAAGCTCAATCATCTGCTTTAAATTGAGGACCTTCGGCTCTCCGTCGACTAAGGCGAGGAGGATGACTCCGAAGGTTTCCTGAAGCTGGGTGTGCTTGTAAAGCTGATTGAGGACAATCTGCGGAATCGCCTCTTTTTTGAGTTCCACCACAATCCGCATCCCGTCCCGGTCGGATTCGTCCCGGATGTCATAGATCCCCTCGATTTTTTTCTCTTCCACAAGCCGGGCGATCGATTCAATGAGGTTTGCCTTGTTGACCTGATAAGGAATCTCGGTCACCACAATCGCGTCCTTCTTGCGGTCGCCCGTCTCAACGGCGGCCTTGGCCCGAATCACAAGCCTCCCCCTGCCCGTCTCATAGGCGGAGCGAATCC
>CAYJTI010000045.1:0-9478 GCA_964373135.1 uncultured bacterium
GCAGGTCGTGTTTTCCCATCCGTTTTTCCAAGACGAGGTCAATTGACTTGAGACAATGTCGGTAGACAGAGTCCGCCCGAGTCGAGCGGTGATAAAGGTGTCCCCACCCTTGTTTATTTTTGGGAAGGGGGGCGAACGGAAATTCGGAGATGACATAGGAGGCCATTTCGTCAAGGATCGATTCGTCTCCCGTTGCCTTCACATACTCGGTGACGGCCCAAACGAGCCAGACCGGATTGTCGGAGGCGTGCGAGCGGCAGGAGAAGGCGGTGCGTCCGTCGGTCCGGGTAAAAAACCAGTGGAAGACATCCCCTTCGACAAACTGGTGCGAGGCATGGAGAAGAATCTGCTTGCGGGCGAGAACCGGGTCCACCCAGATGAGGTTGACCGTGTCCTGGAGCTGGTCCCGGAAGCCGAAGGCGCCGCTGGTTTGGTAAAACCCCCGTCGGGCCCAAATTCGTTCGGCCAGCGCTTGATATTTCAGCCAGTTTTGAAACTGGTCGAACTCGGGCTGATTGGTTTCAACGCCCACCGTTTCCATCAGGCTCAGCCACCATTTTCTGGTGTTTACAAGGCCCTCTCGCACGGTTTCGAGGTTCTTATATTTTCGGACGAGCTCGGCCGCTTTCTTGCGGTCCTCCGTCTGCCCCAGAATGACAGCGACGGTCGACTCTCCTTGAGCGGGGATCTGGACCGTCGCCAGAAAAGCTGCAATCTGTCCCGTGTCTTGCAGCTCCGTCCCATCCGGCTGGCCTCTTTCCACCATAACGGGATGCTCAAACCCACGGCCTCTTCCAAAGAATCGGCCTCGTTTCGTTTCTACACGCTCGGCCGGAATAGACATCGAGGCAAACGCCCACCCCGAACGAAATTGATTGCGTGGGTTTTGGAAAAATAGGGCGCCCGACTTCTTATCATGGCGGACGAGAAGGGTTCCGGACTTTTCAGGCTGAAAGGCGAGCGCCATCTGGAAATACGGTGCGACTCGCATTCGTCGGGGACGGTCGGAGTTGTTCTTGATTTTCAGAAGATAAACCCCTAAGGGGTCCTGGGGCGGCACAAAGACCGTTAACTCAGTCGAAATATTTCGATGCGTCATCCGAAATAGCGCCGTCCCGTCCACGCCGAATTCAGATTCATATCGGGCCTCGGGTTCGTTCAGCGGATGATACGCAGGAGAATACCATTCGTCCGTCTCTGGATCGTAAAGATAGATTGCCTCCACCGGCAGCTCCTTTGCGATGGTATCCGGACAATCGGGCGTGAGGCGATTTTGCTGCGAGTTGCCATTGCAGGAGGTATGGAGCCCGCGATTCGTCACCATCACGGAATGCAAGGGATTCGAGAGGGCATGGTCAAAGGGTCGTGGGGTATAGGGGGTGTGGACGAGAAGTTTCTTTCCTTCGTCACTAAATTCAAAATAGGGCTGGGGCGTTCCTGGAGGGACTTCGCCGTGACCCACCACGATCGGACTCTTTTTCTCTTCAGCGGCTGGGGTGGGATCGGCGACCCGGGGCTTGAGGTGTTTTTCGACCAAATGGAGAGCGCTTTCCCGATTCTTGGCGTAGCCAATCAGAAGACGTAGACGCCCCGTGGCGTTCGGCCCCACTTCAAGACCGATCTTGAGACTTCCAATAGGATCGAATGTCGGTGAAGAGAGCGTGTTTCGGGGCTCGAGGAAATCGAGGGTCTCCAGAACCCGCGGCGACCAGATGCTGCGGGCACGGCCGATGAAATCCATCCGTGAGGTAAGGAACCCTTGGGGGGGAAGATCGCTTGCCAAGATTCCCATCGATTTCGTGCTCTTCTGCCAGGCGAGAACGGCATTCACTTCGCTCACGTATTCCACTTCAGGAAAGAGACGGGCGTACTGGGTATGGAACCGGTCGTGAATGCCTCCGTTGAGGACCCACTCCAAATAAGGAACCACTTTCAGTTGACGCACTTCCTCAGTCAGATTTTCCACCGTGACTCTCCAGACTTCAGCCGTGGCGTCCGGGTCGGGAAGGTTAATCTCCAGACTTGTCCTGATTCCGTTTGCGGTATGGAGGACCCTTAAGGTGTCATCGCCTCTTTCAATCTGGGGCCGTCCAAATTTTTCTGCGGGCCAGTTGCCTAGTATCGGCCAGTAGCCGGTTTTTCCGTTTTGTCCTTCAAATGCCTCCGCTAGAAAGAGGACCCGGCCGCAAGGATCGATGAGGTCATAAGCGCGGCGGCTGACGTCATATTCCTTTTCCAGGACTTCACTATAAATTTCACCATTTTCCTTGAGGACGACTTTGTATTCCCGGTTGCTGAGTTCATAACTTTTAATCCGTCGTGCACGAGACCGCCGGTGGAGCTGCCGGACGACAGACGAAATCACAGAACAAACTAAAACGGCGGCTCCGATCAAGATGAGGAGCTGGGCGAAGGTTAGCGATTGGATGGCCGAAAGGACCCCCTTTCCCCGGGCAGCGTTCTGCATCGCCTCGGAGGTCGTCCAGGCGTAGTCCCACGCCTCTCCCCTTGGGATATAGAAAGGAAGGAGGAGCGGGGCCCACGTGGCGAAACGTTTCACCGCCTCGGGGATGTAACGCTGGGCGGCAGCCGGGCCGATGAAACGGGCGATTCGCTCGTCAAGCCGGTCAAGGCCCAAAAAGCTCAAATTGACAAGCGTTGCCACCCGCAACCCCATATGGTCCATCCAAATCAGGATGCGGAAAAAGTCAAACGCCAGAAGGTAGACGAAAATCTTCAGGCTCCAGGCCTGAAAGGCCTCGGGGGACGTCGTGACATTGTGGTAAATGGCAAAGAGCGTCCGGATGGCTCCATCCTGGTTATACCAGGTGGGACTGGGCATCATGCGAAGGAAGGTAAAGATAATCGGCGCCATCCAGAGCCCCCACCGCAAGACATAGATCATGTGTCCAATCAATTCAGCGAATCCCGCCTTTGAAAAGAAAAATTTAATGGGGGAGACGTCTTTCTCAAAATAGGCCTGCATGAATACCTTGTTGATGGCAAAGAGCCAGGCGGCAATCGACCAGTTAATGACTCCGGCGAGGGATTCGAGGTAAATCAGTTTGGCCCCGCCGGCGTAACTTCCCAAATCAATGCGTCCCCATTTATTGACCAAGGGGTAGGTGACGTAGTCCACCGCCTTGAAGCCGGAGCTCGTGTAGAGTTTGAATTTCTCCACAATGACGGGAACTTGTGAGGAGTCGAGGTAGAACGCCATGGCACTTCCCACAAAAACGCCCAAGAGGGAATCGGTGAAGTAGAGTCTCCAAGATTGGATTCGTCCCTGGCCTTTCAAGGCGTAAAAGGTGTCTCTTAAAAGACTGATTCCGCCGGAAGCTGCAAGACCGATGAGAAGGCCAAAAACGATCCGCTCCGACATTGCCGCCTGAAAAAGTCCTTGGGTGACCATGGAAGCAAATCCAAATCCCGCAACAGCGCCCCGGGCATAAAGCGTTCCGTGGCGGTAACTGAAACGCAGTCTTTCGAAAAAGGGGAGGCTTCCGTCAAAGGTTTCAATGATGGTTTTGAGGAGCGGAAAGACAAGCGCCCCGGAGAAAATTCCAACAAGAAGAGGCGCCGCAGTCATGAACACCTTGAGAATGGGCAGCTGAAGGAGGAGGGACAGGGTGTAAAGCATCATCATCAGAATCCCGCTGTAGGCGAAGCCCTTTTTCATTCCGGCCGTGACATGTTTGGAAAGGGCCTCGCCCGAAGGGGCCCTTTGATGTCCTCCGTCAAGCAGAATTCCTGTGATGAGATAAACCTCCGCCCAAAGTCCGGCAAAGGAAAGCATGGTCGCAAGCACGCTGGCAAAGGCTCGGACGAGCGCCGGCCAAGCGGCCATGAACTGCGCTGACCCCAAATCCGCAATCAAGGGTGAGAACACGACTCCTAAGGAGACCAGAAAGAGAAAGAAGTGCGCCTGAAGGGTATTGAGAATTTTGCCTTTGGTCACAAGCCCCATTCCATTGGTGATGGCCTCGTTGAAGACGAAGACCACGAGAAGCCGGACGGCTGTCTCAAGGAGGATAGGCCAGGCGGCGAGGAGGCCGCCCGTGAGTTGGTTAGTCAACGTTTCGAGAAGGACCGTGTTCTCCACCAAGAGGAGCCAGCCAAATAGATAGGGAGTTCCGACGATCAACCAGGCAGTAATGGTTTTTAGAGGTTTGCCTGAGGAAACGAGTCGGTAAGCATTCAAGACCTGATAGATCAAGAAGGTGACTGCGGCGGTCAGGTTGCTCACGGTCAGGAGCTGGCTCCAGGTGGCCGGTGCTTCGAGGAGTTCTTCGTGGCCCGATGAAGCGGCAAGGAGTCCTGTTACAAGAGCGTTCTGGAAAATTTCGTTCGGTGTGAGATGCTTACTTGTGAGAAGAAACTTGGCCCCTTCGGCGATGAGAGCTCCAAGGAGTGCGGCCCCAAGGAAACCAAAACCAAAGCCTCCATTGAGGGGACTCGAAGCCCCAAAGGAATAGATGGCGAGAGCGACACCCGCCATGAGCACGATCATCATTCCATAGAGGAGATTTCGTGTGAGTCCCTCCATCATGGACCGTCCGCTCTCTTCCTGAGACCACGGTTTTTGGCGGAGAGCGGGCTTTTCGGGCCTCCGAATGAGGCCGAGGACGAAAGCCACGAGAAGGCTGGTGACAAAGACGAGGCCTATTTTTACAAAGACCTGGTGTTTCTCAAGCCACGTCATCTTGCTGAATCCGAGATCGAAATAGAGCGTTCCGGCCGCCGGTTTAGCATCCCTTTTTAAGCCTGCCTCCATGGGGTTGAACCAGACCGGCTCACTGGCCATCGGGTCACGGGCCATGGGGCTCACCACAAAGACGACTTCCTTGAGATTGCCGAGGGCATTCCAGTTGACGGACTCTCGAAAGGTGTTGCGGCCCAGCTTGAGCGAGAGGGGGAAGGTCTCGATTTGCCGGGTTCCTTTGATTTCAACTTTGACGGCCACTTCATTCAACGGTCCTGAGTCGGGCACCCGGGTCCCAATTCGGACGGCGTCCGTTGTGTCTCGTCCAAGCTCCGTCGGATAACTTTTTGTCCAAATGCCAACGACCGAACCTTGAGGCAAGGTGTAGTCAAATTTCCAAACCTCCTTCCCGCTTTCCTCGTCAAAAATGTTTGTAATCGCTCCTCGGGAAGGACCCATGTTGAAAACCCCCTTCTCGCCTGAGTCGAGCAGAGTAAACAAAGGAGGGGACTTCACGGAGGCCGTTTGTATCGAGGGGGACGCCAGCTTTACGAATTCAAGGGCAAGCGACAAGGTGCCTTTGACCCCCTCGGTCGCGCCCGCAGGGGTTACGACAAACCGGACCTCATCCAACCTCCCGATTTTTTTCCAATCGATCGGCACTCGAATGGAATTCCATCCCAGCTTGAGGAGGAGAGGAATCGTCTCGCGGCCGTTCAACCCTTGGATCTCAACCCTTGCCGTGACCTCGTTTGCCGTCTCTCGCTCCGGGACCCGGACAGCAACGTGGACGGTATTGACAGACGTCTCTCCGAGCCCGTCCGGAAAATTTTTCGCCCAAATGGTGACGTTTGAGTCCCCAGAGAGCGAGTAATTGAGCTCCAAGACATCCAACTCGGCGACTTCATCGAAGGTGGGAGTCACAACCCCCTTCGCCGAGCCCGGTTGAAGCACGCCCCGCTCGCCGGCATCGGTCCAGTCGTAAGAGAAGCGAGAAGGAGATTCCGGCAACACGAGTTGTGATGAAACGGTTTTGGCGGAAGGAATTTTTTCAGGGAGGGCCGCCTTTTCCGAGGGAAGGCGCTTTACGAAATCGAGGGTAAGGGAAAGGGTGCCCTTTGCAAACTCTGTGGCCCCCGAGAGGCTCACCACAAAACGAATCTCTTTGAGACTACCAATCGTTTCCCAGTCCATGGGTTGCTGAAAATAGTTCCAGCCTCCCTTCGCTTGAAGCGGGAAGATTTGAAGATTCTTCGTTCCTTGAATCTCTAGTTTGAGCGAAATTTGGTTTGCCTGAATGGCATCCGTTTTGACTCCAAGCTTGGCGATGTCCACGGAAGGGCCGCCAAGTTCCTCGGGAAAATTTCTAGCCCAGGCAGTGACCGCCGCACCTTTGGGAATTGAATAGTCAACCTCCCAGACATCTTTATCAATCGATCCATCAAAAGTCGGCGTGAAAAATCCTTTGGCGGGACCTTGACTGGAGATGCCCCGCTCTCGGGCATCGAAAAGGGAAAACGTGGAGGAGGCGGCTCGGGCATCGTGGGGAGAGATTAAAATCGTCGTTAGAATGGCCAGAATGGCGAGGATGCGGGTGGGGACGCACGGCTCGGCGCCCCTCCGTTCTGTGATTTTTTGTTTCATGATGGATTTGGGTGCGAGAGAAACATTATATTCAAGCTCCTCCCTGACGGGAACATTTGTTTTTTGGTGTTTTTTTGGCGTTACGAAGAGCGCCGGGCCATGCGCCGCTTCTAAGCCTTGCGGGTTTTTGTAAGCTTAATCCGTTGAGGGATCTTTGGTATAGTAAAGATCCGAGTTTACCCCGGAGGGGGAAAATGGCTAAGGAGACGCTTCAGGAAAAGAAAAGTCGGGTGAAGACAATTATTTCAAGACTTCGAAAGGCCTATGGGCCGACGGGGTGCGCCTTGCATCATTCGAATCCCCTGGAGCTTCTTGTGGCCGTGATTCTCTCGGCCCAATGCACCGATAAGCGCGTGAATCTCGTGACGCCGGCGCTTTTTAAAAAATACCGAACCGGTGAGGATTATGCGAAGGCAAATTCGGAAGTTTTTGAGGGGGAAATCCGTTCGACCGGCTTCTACAAGAATAAAACTAAAAGTGTCCTTAATTGTGCGAAGGCGATTGTGGAGCGGCACGGCGGGAAAGTCCCCAACACGATGGAGGAGCTTGTGAAGCTTCCGGGTGTCGGCCGGAAGACGGCGAACGCGGTCCTTGGAAACGCATTCGGGATTCCGGGCCTTTGCGTCGACACGCATATGATTCGAATCAACCGGAAATTGGGTCTCACGAAGAACACGGACCCCGTCAAAATCGAGTTTGACCTCATGCCCTTGGTGCCCGAAAAGGAGTGGACCGATTATTCGCACCTCATCATTCACCACGGCCGGGTCCGCTGCTTCGCACGGAAGCCTGACTGCGCGCATTGTGCGATTAACGATTTGTGTCCTTCGAGGGAGGATGTGTAAGGAAAAAGGGACAGGTCACCACGCCCTGCGGCTGTGGTGACCCATCCCCTTTTTTCCAACATTAAAATCGTCCTCGTCCGGGCCGAAAACCCCGCCAATATCGGCCAAGCGGCCCGGGCGATGAAAAATTTCGGTCTCTGGCGGCTCGCCTTGGTGAATTGCGCCCCTCATCAGGTTCGGGAGGCTTACACGCTCGGGTGGAATGCTAAAGATATTTTGGACCGAGCGCAGGCATTCAGAAGTAGCGCACCCTTAAGTGTGCGCTGCGATAAGAGAAGGGGGAATGGTCCTCTCGCGCTGGCGCTAGAAGATTCCGTCCTCTCCGTTGGATTCACGCGCCGAAGCGGGCATTCCAGAGGTGAGCCTCGGTCGTTTCTTGAGATTCTTCCTCAGGTGATGGAGGCGGCTTGTGACGGCACCGTCAGCCTTCTTTTCGGAAATGAAAAGAATGGGCTTTCGAACGAAGAGCTTCACGCTTGCCATCTCAGTGCGATTCTTCCAACCAGTCCCGGGTTTGGCTCCCTTAATCTCTCTCACGCGGTGGCGATTGCCGGATTTCTCATTTTCAGCCAGACGCCCGAGTCCGTGCTTCAGCTCAGGAAGCCTGAGCGTTATTATGCCACGCAAGGGGAGCTTGAAAGTTTGATGGCCGATTTCGGGAGGCTCCTCGAGGCGCTCGATTACCGCGACACGCTCTGGAACGACCTTCTCACACGCACCTTGAATAATCTCCGCCGGCTTTTTAAAAAGGCAGGGGTCGAGCGGCGGGAATATCATCTCTTCAAGGCCCTCCTTTCCCGCATCGAACAAAGGCTTGGTGCCGGTACCGGTTCTCCGGTACCGGTTCCGACAGAACCGGTACCGTGACTTCCGAACAAGTCAAATCGCTTGCGTCCTCCCTTGGATTTGATGCGTGCGGGATTACTCGGGCTGAACGGCTGCCGGAGGCTGAGGAGGAGTTGAAGGCTTGGGTCCGTGAAGGAAAGCATGGGGAGATGAAATATTTGGAGGATTTTGAATCACGCGCAAACCGATTCTGGCGAAATTTTCCGGGGGCCAGGAGCATTATCGTGGTGGGGGTGAATTACTACGCAAAAGGACAAAAAGGGGACAGGTTGCTTGGTCCTGAGCGCCCCAGCAACCTGTCCCCTTTTTGTGACACCAGCCTTACAGGCGGGATGACGAAGCAATCCGCCCGTCGTCATTCTGAGTCCCGCCCGCCCGCCGAAGGCGGGTCCGCCTCTGGCGGAAAGGGCGGGACGAAGAATCTCGACTCTGAGATCCTTCGGCCCTTCGGGCCTCAGGAGGACACAGGGTGTGACGTCGCTTCGCTCACCAAAAGGCACGGCGGGCCCGCAATGACGGAGGAAAGATCGACCGGACGTGTTGCCCGTTATGCGTGGGGAAAAGATTATCATCGAGTGATTGGGAAACGATTAGAGGAATTTCGGGAGAAACTCTCTGAAGCCGTCGGCCGGCCCTTTCGTGCGGAGATTTGCGTCGATACAAAGCCCCTTCATGAACGGGCTCTGGCTCAGAGGGCCGGACTTGGTTTTATTGGGAAACAGTCCCAGCTTCTGAGCCCAAAATTTGGGCCGTGGCTTTTTCTGGCTGAACTCGTGACGGATCTAGAGCTTGAGCCAGACATCCCATTTGTCGGAAGCTGCGGCAGCTGCCGCATTTGTATTGACGAGTGTCCCACCGAAGCGATTCTGCCCGAAGGGGGAATCGACGCCCGCTGCTGCATCGCCTATCTCACGATTGAACACAAAACCGAAATCCCCCCGTCGCTTCGCCCGCTCATCGGCGATTGGGTCTTTGGCTGCGACCTCTGCCTCCAGGTTTGTCCGCACGCCTCAAAATCAAAGGAAACGGGCTGGCCCGAGCTGAGGGCTGAATCCGGAAAGGGAGAAGCGCTGGACCTTTTGAGTCTGCTTCAAATTCCTTCAAACGGCGCCTACGAAAAAGAATTCGAGGGGACTGCGATCACCCGTGCCCATCGGAAGCAGCTTCTCCGAAACGCCCGAGTCATTCTTGAGAATTTAGATGAAGAAGAGATTGAAGACCGAACAAGAGCTGTCGAAAGAGTGGCATAAAAAAGGGTTCTCCTGCGACCTGTGGGTGGACCCGCCGGGCGAGCGTTGGGAAAACTATGTCCACGACCGGGACGAAGTCGTCTACGTGATTGAAGGGACAATGGAATTTGAAATCGGAGGGAAGAAAAAAGTCCTGAGATCGGGATACGAATCCTTCATTCCCGCTCACACTAAGAACTCCGCCCGCAACA
>CAYJTI010000046.1:0-9370 GCA_964373135.1 uncultured bacterium
AGCTCAAAAACCGGACTCGGCCCGACTCCTTTGAAAAAGTTGATCTTGAGCAGAAGTTTGCAGGCACCCCGGCCCTTTTGGTCGGTCCTCGAAGAAGCAGGTACCGCGATGTTTTTGAAGACAAGGATATCGAGAAGATCCTGAGCTACCAGCTTGATGTGGTGCTCCGTTTCGGTTTTAGGATCCTCGAAGGGCGCGTCCTTGAAATTGCCAAATACGGCGTTTGGTCTTATCACCATGGGGACCTCGAAAGACGCCGAGGAGGACCGGCAGGGTTTTGGGAAGTCATGGAGAATGATCCGACCACGGCTTCGGTCCTCCAGATCCTCACTCCCGAACTTGACGGTGGAAAGATCCTTTACCGCTCTGATGCGGCCACGTACCCCTTTTCGGTTCGAAAGAATCGGAACCATTTCTATTGGAAGTCGGCTTCATTTGTCTCGAGAAAGTTGAAAGAATTGAAGGACGGAGGCCCCGAGATTTTCCTTGAACAGCAGAATCATACCGTCTGGCGGCCTTACTCCCATCGGATTTACAAAATTCCAGAGAACCGTGAAATGGCAAAGCTCCTCACTCGTTTGGCGGCCCGCTACGTGGCCAATCGGCTCGGGGCCCTTTTTAATCAAGAGCAGTGGTTAATCGCTTACCGACTCCAGGAAGGAGTTCGAGGCCCGGCGTGTGATTTTTACCGCTTCAAGGCACTTGTCCCTCCGAGGGACCGCTTTTGGGCAGACCCCTTTCCTGTCAAAGAAGGGGATCGATACTTTGTTTTTATCGAGGAATACCTCAAGAGGAAAGAGAAGGGGCACATTGCCGTCATTGAGATTGAGGCAAACGGCAACGCCGGCCGGCCGAGGCCGGTGTTGGAGAGACCTTATCACCTGGCTTATCCTTCTGTTTTCAGTTGGCAAGGCCAGTATTACATGATTCCGGAAACTTCAAGCAACCGGACCATCGAGCTCTACCGGGCGGCCCCCTTTCCAGAGCGTTGGGAACTTGAAAAGGTCCTGATGACCGACGTGAATGCGGTGGATACGACGCTTGAAGAGATCGGGAAAAGGTGGTGGATGTTTGTCAACCTCGCTCCCCGTGAGGTGACGAGAAACTGGGATGAGCTTTATCTTTTTCATGCCGAAACGCCCTTAGGGCCGTGGACGCCCCACCCGCGAAATCCGGTCAAGTCGGATGTCAGGAATTCGAGGCCTGCCGGCCGGATTTTTCGTTGGAGAGGAGAACTTTATCGTCCGGCCCAAGACTGTTCCCGCCGCTATGGTTATGCCATTGTCCTCAATCGGATCCTTCGGCTCAGCCCGACGGAATACCGGGAAGAGACAGTTTCCCGGCTCTTGCCAGGGTGGCGGGAGAAGTTGGTGGCGAATCATACCCTTAATTCGGTTGAAGGACTGACGGTCGTTGACGGCCTCCTGAGAAGGCGAAGGTTCTAATGTTAATGTTCTAATGTTAATTGCGATTACTCCTTTGACGATATATACTTATGTGACCTGTTTTGGTTAACCGATGAAAACCGGCCCTGTCCTCCTCATCAACCCCGCCTGGATTACCCGTGACGATAACATCTGGCATGGCATCAAGGGCGCCATGCCCCCGCTCAGCATCCTTTCGATCGGCGCCGTCCTTGAAGCGGCTGGGTTTGAAGTCTCAATCCTAGACGCGCACGTTTATCAACTCTCCGAAGCCGAAGTGGCCTGGGAAATCGCGCAGCGAAGACCCCGTTTCATCGGCATTACCATGATGACCTCGACAGCCATCGTCTCCCATCGGATTGCCCAGATTGCGAAGGAGGTCGACCCGAAGATTGTTGTGGTCGTGGGCGGAGTTCACCCCGACGCCATGCCCGATGAGACCTTGCGGAATCGGGCCATTGACTATGTCGTTCGGGGAGACGGCGAATACACGATGCTCGAAATCTGCCAAGGGAGGAGGCCGGAAGAGATTCTCGGCTTGAGTTATTGCAAGGAGGGAAGGCCGGTCCACAATCCCGCTCGGCCCCTCCTCATCGATCTCGGCCAGCTTCCGAGGTATGCCTACCATTTGGTCCCGATGCATAAGTATTACCCCGCCGTCGGCGCCTACCGAAGGCTTCCGGCGATTAACATGCTGATGACGCGGGGATGTCCCGGCAAATGCATTTTTTGCAATTCGGCGGAGACGACCCTCCGGACCCGGCCGGCCGCCAAGGTGGTCGACGAAATCCTGCATCTCAGGGAACGTTACGGAATCCGGGAGATTCAATTTTATGACGACACCTTTACGGTGATGAAAAAAAACGTCTTGGAGTTTTGCCGACTGATGGCGGAGAAAAAGGCGGGGGTGACCTTCAGCTGTTTTGCCCGGACGGACTGTTTCAATGAGGAGATGGCCCGGGCCTTGAAGCAGGCAGGCTGTCATCAGGTGATGTTTGGGGTCGAGTCGGGGAGTCCGAATATTCTTAAGATTCTCCGGAAAGACATTGACCTCGAGAGGACCAAGGGCGCCGTCGAGCTTGCCAAGCGGGCCGGCATTGAAGTCCGAGCCGCCTTCATTTTCGGCACGCCGGGAGAAACCGAGGAAACCATCGAAGAAACACTCCGCTACGCGATTGAGCTCGATCCGGACATTGCAATCTTCAATATCACCACCCCTTACCCGGGGACCCAGCTGTATGCCTGGGCCGAGGAAAACGGCTCTCTTTTGACAAAGGATTGGTGGGATTACGAATTGGGAAATTCCATCGTCGACCTTCCGACCCTCGACCGGCATGCCATCCGGGCCATGTATGACAAGGCCTTCCGAGCCTTCTACAACCGGCCCAAGATTTATCTCCGGCGGTTGGCGAAGATTCGTTCCTTGAGTCTTCTCCGAGACACGGTCGAGGCCTTTGTCTATATCATCTTGAGACGAAAAATCGGCCAAAGGGGACGTTACAAGAAGGAATGGCTGCGGCACCGGAGAGAGGACTTCTTTGATTACGAATTTTCGCAGCCCCATTCAGAAACGGAATCCCGATGGGCCCGGAATATTTCTGCACAAATCGAGAGTCTCTTTCCCACGGCCCCTGCTCAGGAGAGAGCTCCTTCCCTCATTCCTTCGTAAGTGTCTTCAAAAACAGACTCGATTTGGTTTTGGCTTTTGCTTTTTGTCGTGGTCCTTTTCTGGGTCCCCGTGCTGACGGTGCAACCTTCCCTGGCGCCGGGCGACACGGGAAGAGACCTGTACGCCTTTTGGAGAACGTTACAGGGCGATTGGCCCTGCCGGGACTATTGGTGGCAGTATGGCCCGCTCATGCCGCTTTACTACGCCTTCTGGTTTTGGGTCGGCGGAGTGAATCTGGTGAGTGTTCGTGTGGGCTTGGCCCTGATTTACCTTTTGTGTTCGCTTTTCACTTACCGGGCCCTTCGCCTTTTGGCTTCAGGAGGAGTCGCCTTCCTCGCTTCTTTGGCCTTCCTCAGCTATGAGATGACCTGGACGTTCAACCATATCGGCGCGATTCCCTTCTTGCTGTCGGCGGTCCTTTCACTCTGGAAGTTCTTGATTACTCGAAAAGTGAGTTGGCTTTATGCCGGCCTGGCCAGCCTGTTTGCAGTGAGTCTTGTGAAAGTCTCGGCGGGCATCGCCTCCTTCGTGGCGTTCAGCGCCACACTTTTCCTAGACCAAGCTTATGCGATTTTAAAAAAGACGAGACCGGTCTTGGCTTGGAGACATTTCCTTGCCCTGCCCGTGATTTTCGGGGTGGCCGTTTTCTCAGTCTATGCCCTCTTGTACTGGAATCTTTCCTTGGAGACGATTCACCAATGCCTGACGGCGAAACCGGAGTACCACAGCTTTTCCGGCGCCAGCCCGTGGACCAATTTCAAACATTTGATTCTGAGATTTGTGATTTGGGAGCCGAGCCGTCTTTTGGGGGTCGGGGCGTTTTTGGCGGTTGCCCTCTTTGCGGGGTCGGGCCTTTTGAAAAGAGGTGCGTCGTCGTCTGAGAAAAGAGTTTGGACGGTGGCGGCCAGCTCCCTGTTTCTCTTCGGCCTGGTCAATTCTTCAGAATACTTTTTGAAGGAGGGATTAATTTACCGTTTTGACTTCTGGATCTTTCCCGTCTTCGTTCTTTTCATGGGGCTCGGCGCCGAGTGGAGTCGTTCGATTTTTCCCCGGGGGACAAGGGGGGCGCTTGGAATCTTCCTCTTTCTCGCTTTGCTCGTCGTTCCAGTTAAGAATTTGAAGGAGGCCTTGGCTTTCAAGGTGACGGAACGTTACTTGGACCTTCCCACGGGAAAAGTTTATCTCGGAGGCCCTCCCAGTTATCCTGAAGTCTTGAACCAGGGCACCCGCTTCATTCTGGAAGAAACCTCTCCGGACCAAGAAATTTTGGCGCTCCCTTATGATGCGCTCTATGGTTATCTTTCAGGACGGCGTCAGGCGGTCCGTCAACTTCTTTTTATGGAGCATATGCATATTTCAGAGAGACAGGAGGAGGGAATTATCCAGCAGCTTGAAGAAAAGCAAGTTCCCTTGGTGGTGATGTCCAATCGGATTGATTCGACCGAGGGAGGCGCCGGCCGCTTCGGCGAGACGCACTGTCGATTGCTCGCGAAACACCTTTCGGACCATTACGAAGAGGTCAAGACGTTTGGTCCTTGGGGAGAAGATCCTTCCCAAGTCCACGCCATCCGCATCTTAAGGAGGAAAAGTTAGAGGATGGAAATTTCTCTCGAAAGGGGAGAGCGAACAAAGGGAGGGCTGAGAGAAGACCTCGCCCATCTCTTTCTTCTCTCTGTCACCGGGTTAGGGTTGCTCTACGGTGGGTTCGGACACCCACTGATTCAAGCCGCCTACGACGGCCGCTCCTGGAGGTGGCTCAATCAGATCATCGAGGGCCGGGGCACGGTCCCGCTCGAACACTATCTGGGTTATGCCGACCAGCTCGTCCTCACGGCCGGTTCGTTTCTTTTCGGGCTCTTTCTGATGCTCCAGCTCCGCCTTGTGGCGAAGGCCCTTTCGACGCTGGCGACTTTTTTTGTGATTTCGTTCACACTTTTTCTCGGGTTGGAAATTTCTCCCGGGCTCGCCCAGTCCCTCCGTTTGCAGAACATTCCCTATTACTCCTTCCGGGCACGGAATATTCCGGATTCGAAGCTTGTCTACCGGAACCGGCCTTTCTACCACGTGAAGCTCACTGACTATCGAGGAGAACTTTACTCGCCGATTTATGGCGTCGAGGCGCCCGCCTTCACCTATGAGGAGCGGATGGATTCGGACGGATTCCGGAACCCCCGCAGCGAAAAATTGGCCGACGTGGTGGTCCTGGGCGACTCTTTGATTGAATTTGGGGTGGATGAAGACGACCCCTTTGTCCGGAGGCTCGCCAGAAATTCAGGGCTCCGCACCAAAAGTTTAGGCCTCGGGAATTACGGACCCTTCCAGTATTTGGAGGTCTTGAAGGAATTTGGCCTCGCCGCCCGGCCGAAGTTCGCCCTCCTCTCGTTTTCGGAAGGGACCGATTTGCTCGATGTTCGGATGTATCTTCACTGGAAGGCCGGGGGAAATTATTACGATTCCCTTCCGCCACGGAATCTCTTGCAACGGTATTTTTTAACCCTTCGCCAGCAATACCTTCGATTTCAGGAACCCCCGCCCGAAGTCCGCAAGGACCTCGTCGATATCAAACTCGGCGGCCGCCGTCTCAAGGCCATCTTTGGAGACCTCAATGACGAACGCCCGCCTGAGGAAATCGCAGCCTCGGGCGAATTTCAAGAGCTGGAAAAGATTCTGAAGGAGTTCAAAGAAATAACCCTTCAGCATCAAATCCTGCCGTTCCTCGTTTACATTCCGGTCACCGCCCATGTCTACGCCGAATATACGACGGAGGCGAGTGACGAGAACTGGCTCAAGCGGCGAGAGGAGCAGATCGCCGCTAAGGCGAATCTCGAAACGGCGGTCGAGGCGTTGTGCCGGAAACTTGACTTTCCCTTCTTCAGCCTGACTCCGGTTTTTGAGAAAGGGGCTCGGGAAGGACAAATGCTTTACTATCCTTTTGACACCCACTGGAATTCCGAAGGAATGGAATTGGCGGCGGCTCGGGTCGCCGAGAAATTGAGGGAGATGAAAAATAGTGCCTCGTTCAACAAATTCGCGGCCGGTTCTCCCCTCACCCTTAACCCTCTCCCCCCAAAGGGGGAGAGGGGAGGGGGAGGGGGATGAAATAGATGCTTTTTAATTCCTTCACCTTCGCCTTCTTCTTTGTCATCGTCTACACCCTCTACCTTCTGCTTGACCACAAACGCCAGAACCGCCTTCTCCTCGCCGCCAGTTACCTCTTTTACGGCTGGTGGGACTGGCGGTTTCTGGGGCTGATTTTTATCTCAACCGTCACGAGTTACTTGACCGGATTAAAAATCGGAGGGACGGAGGACACTCGGAAGCGGAAGTTTTTCCTCTGGCTGAGTCTTTTGATTAATTTGGGCCTCCTCGGTTTCTTTAAATATTTCAATTTCTTCGCCCTAAGCCTGGAGCGCTTCCTCGGCCTTTTCAACTGGAGCTTCAGTCCTGTGGTGCTCCACGTCATTTTGCCGATTGGGATTTCCTTTTACACGTTTCAGGCGCTGAGCTACACCTTTGATGTCTATCTCGGGCGGGTGAAGCCGGCTCACCAATTTTTGGATTTTGCCCTTTATCTCTCTTTCTTCCCGCAGCTTGTGGCGGGGCCGATTGAACGGGTCTCTAATCTCCTCCCGCAAATTCTGGGGGAAAGAAAGATTTCACCGGACGAGCAGAGGGCGGGGGCCTACCTCATTCTTTGGGGGCTCTTCCAAAAAGTTTTCATGGCCGACAATTTAGCCAAGATCGTGGAGCCGGTTTTTGCAGCCGGCCCGCCTTATTCCGGGGCCGGTGTTTTGATTGCCATCTATGCGTTTGCGTTCCAAATTTATGGCGACTTTGCGGGCTATTCCGACATCGCACGAGGGCTTGGGAAAATGATGGGGGTCGAGCTTTCAGTCAATTTCCGCCACCCCTACCTCGTCACGAATCCCCGGGAATGGTGGAATCACTGGCACATAACGTTGTCGACTTGGTTAAGGGATTATGTTTTCCTCCAGACGGTGCTTCGCAGCAAAAACCGGACGAAATGGGCGATTCTCTGGGGTGTCATTTTGACGATGGTCTTGGGAGGTCTTTGGCATGGTGCCGCCTGGACCTATGTCACCTGGGGCGCTTGCCATGCCGTCATCCTGATTCTCTTCACGGTCTTGAACCCCCTCTTCCAGAATATCCAGTTCAACGGCCGGATTTCTTCTCCCCTTTGGTTTCTCTTTCGAGTCGTCGGGACGTTTCACCTCTGGTGCCTTTCCCTTTTGATTTTCCGGGCGCAGTCATTGACGCAGACGGGGCAAATGCTCCACGGGCTTTTCTTCAATTTCGGGGCGCTCACGCCTCAAGTCCAATCCGACCTGACCGCCTTCGTCTTTTTCATCTCCATTCCACTGGCGGTTCAATGCTGGCAACGGTTCAAGGACGACTTGCTTGTCATTCCGCAATGGAACCGCCTGCCGCGATTTGCGTTTTATGTCCTCATGTTCCATTTGCTCGTGGTCTTTTCCGGCATGCAGTCCAAGCAGTTCATCTACTTCCAGTTCTGAGATGAAGGCACGCTCCGAAGATCTGCCGTGGCTCGGGGCCATCGTGCTGCTCTTTGCCCTCTTTTGGGGCCCGCTTCTGAAAATTCAGCCGCCGCTCACCACGGGCGATATGGGGCGGGACCTTTACGCCTTCTGGATGACCTTTGAGGGGAAGGGGCCCTGCCGGGATTACTGGTGGGCGTACGGACCGTTGATGCCGCTTTACTTTGCCTTTTGGTTTCTTGCGGCCGGAGTGAGTCTTCTCAGCGTTCGAATCGGACTTGGAGTCTTACTGCTGATTTGTTCTTTGCTTGCTTACGGCACCCTGCGCCTCTTCACGAGGCCGCCCGCCGCCTTCCTCTTTTCACTTGCGTTTTTGAGTCTGGATGTGACCTACAGCCTCCACCACACCCGCCTGAGGGACATTGCCTTTACCTTTAATCAATACGGCGTTTTTCCTTTCCTTCTCCTTGCGTTTTACTCGCTCTGGAAATATTTTTTGACCGGTAAGGCCCGGTGGACCTACTTGGGAATAGCGGCGGTCTCGGGTGTCGCTTTGGTGAAAATGAGTGCGGGCCTTGCGGCCTGCGCCGCCTTGGTTGCCTCGTTCTGGCTTTTTCAGCCGAGGTTGTGGAAACACGGGATTTTGCTTTCACTCCTTTTTGGAATCGTGGTGGCGGCTGGCTACGGCCTTACGTATTGGGGAATTCCGCTGAGTCAGGTGAGTCAATGTTTGACGATTGGCCCGGCTTACCACGGCGGAGATTATTCTCCGTGGGTTTACTTCAAACATTTGATTCTCTGGTTTTTGGTTTGGGACCGGGAGCGGCTTCTTTGGCTTGGGGCATTCTCGATTTTTCTGGCGGCGGCCCTCATGAGCTTCCGACGGGGAAAAATTGCGAAAGAAAAAGGCCCTCTCTTTTTTTGGGCGGGCCTCTCATCATTTCTCTTTGGCGCCGCCACTTCGCTCGAATTTTTTGTGGATGCAAGCATCCATCGGGTTGATTTTTGGTTTTTTCCGTCGCTCGTACTTTTGGTGGGGATTTGGGCAGAGGCAGGGAGTCGGATTTTTTCCCGGCCGGTCAAGACGGGGCTCGGGGTTCTCATTTTTTTTGCGGTCTTGTCGTTTCCTTTCCTGAATCTGAAAGAGGCGCTCGCTTGGCGGGTGCCGGAGCGTTTTCTCGATTTTCCGCACGGAGGAGTTTACCTCGGGGGAAATTTAGAGGATGTGAAGGTCATCCGGGAGGGGAGCCGCTTCATTCGGGAACGGACGGGCCCCGAGGCGAAAATTATCGGCATTCCCTATGAGCCCCTTTACGCCTTCCTTTCAGGCCGGGAGCATGCGGTCCGTGAGCTTCTTTTTGCAGAGAATATGCAGATCTCGGAATCGCGAGAGGAGGAGATAATTCAAACGCTCGAGACCGGACGAGTCCCCTTGGCCGTTGTGTCGAGTCGGAAGAGCTCTCCGGAGTGGGGAATCGGGGATTTCGGAAAAACGCATTGTCGGAAGCTTGCAGCGTATCTTGCCACCCGATACGAAGAGGTTAGAGGCCTCGGCCCGGCAGAAGAAGCCGGCTCCCCGACGTCTTACGCGATTAAAATTTTAGAGAGAAAGAGTTAGGTTTCCTGAGAACTCTTACCGAAACCGTTCTCAGGGCAGAGCGGGAGGGGCCGGACCTCGGCTGGTTTTCCTGCAACGGGAGGATTTTTTTAGTATAATTCCATATTCTGGTCGGGGCCGGATATCCCTCGCCTTTAGGCGA
>CAYJTI010000047.1:0-5418 GCA_964373135.1 uncultured bacterium
TTTTGACGCACGAGGGAGAAATCGTTTCAACCCGAAGCCTCCCATTGGGGAGCGGTTTCTTGACCTCCCGGGTGGCTGAGACCTGGAACCTCCCGATTCGTGGAGCCGAGCGGCTTAAGGAAAACTTCGGGTCGCTTCAGGAAAAATTGGAGTTTGCGGAAGAGTTGATTCCCTTGGCGGAACGGGACGGCCAGAAGAACCACCACCTGAAACGGGCCGAGTTCCACTGGGCCTTCGTCCGGTTTGGGGAGGAATTATTTGCCAAGATCGAGAAGGAAGTGACCGATTTCCTGGCGAAAGAGAAGCGGCCTTATGCCCCGCTCATTTTGACGGGAGGCGGAGCCAAGCTCGACGGGCTTCTTGATTTTTTCTCTCAGCGATTTACCATCCCGATTCGATTGGCCACCCCCCGGCAGGTCGAAGCCCCGGCAGAGATTTTAACGGACCCCGCCTTTTGCGGCCTCGTTGGACTCGTCCGCTGGCTGGGAGAAAGGGGAAGGAAAAAAAGTTGGACCCCCCCGCCGAAGAACCTCTTGGGACGCACTGCGAGCCAGGTCAAGGAGTGGCTCGCCGCCTATTTCTAGCCTTCCCATAATTACCGTCAAAATCCAGAACGTCCGCCGTTTGACAAATTCTGAATCGGTCTCCCCCTCACCCTTCACCCTCTCCCCCTTTAGGGGGAGAGGGGTGGGTGAGGGGGGGGAAACCGGGTACGAATTTATCAAACAGTCCACTAATCACTGTCAAGTTCGTACTTCTCCTCGGCTCGTTTTCCCCTTAAAATCTCTCCGGACTGGGGTTGAGACCCCGGCGCGAGATCCTAAGGAGGGACACAGAAGAGGTATGAGGGAAGCCGAGGCAGTGAATACCGCTGGATTTAACGGGGCCGGGGTTGTCTCGTTTGAGAGCCGGCTCGCCCAGGTAATGGCCGAAAGTATTGCGAAAAAGGGAGGTCGGCCTGTTCTTGCCCCTTCCCTGCAGGAAATCCCTCTCGAGAAAAATCCAGAGGCGTTCGCGTTTGCGGAGAAACTTCTCGCCGGCCAAATTGACCTGGTGATATTTATGACGGGGGTGGGCACTCGTCTTCTCTTGGACATTCTTTCCACCCGTTACCCCCGCGAAAAAATCATTGAGGCCCTCTCCCGGGTCACGACCGTGGCCCGGGGCCCCAAGCCGGTGCGGGCCCTGACGGAAAATAGAATTCCAATTACGTTGACCATTCCGGAGCCGAACACTTGGTTTGAGATTCTCGAAACGCTAGACCTGAGCCGAAGAAGCATCTCTCTTGCGGGGCGAACGGTGGCCATCCAGGAATATGGGATTCCGAACGAGGAACTCGTCAAAGGGGTGAAAAAAAGAGGGGCGAATGTCATTCAGGTCCCCGTTTATCGATGGGCCCTTCCTGACGACCGCGCCCCCTTGGAGAGCGGCATTCGGGAAATCATTGAAGGGAAAGTTCAGATTGCTCTTTTTACGAATGCGGCGCAAATTCGCCACGTGATTCGAGTGGCCTCAGAGCTCGGGCTGGAGCGGCCGTTCCGGGAGGCACTTCGGAAAGTGGTGATTGCCTCCGTGGGTCCGACCTGCAGCGAAGCGATTCGAGAATCGGGATTCGGCGTCGACTTTGAGCCTTCTCACCCCAAGATGGGGCAACTCGTGGCGGAAACCGCCGCCGGGGCGCAGGAACTGATTGAGGAGAAAAAAATGGGACTCAGGCCGACCGTGGTTCTTCAGCCAAGGGAGGAGGGGGCAGAAGAACGGGAGATACGGCGGCGGGAATCCACCTTCCTCAAAGCCTGCCGCAGAGAGAAGACAGCGTTTACGCCGATTTGGCTCATGCGGCAGGCGGGCCGCTACATGAAGGAGTATTCCCGAATTCGTGACAGGGTTTCGTTTAGCGAACTTTGCCGGAATCCGGGACTCGCAACTGAAGTCGCCATCACCGCCCGGCAAAAGCTCCAGACCGACGCGGCCATCATCTTCTCCGACCTCCTCTTAATCGTCGAGCCGCTCGGTCTCGGCCTCGAATATCTGCAAGACGAAGGTCCGGTCATTTCGGAGCCCCTTTCGCATCGCCAGGATATTGACCGGCTTTCTGAAATTGAGCCGAGGGAGTCGCTTTCTTACGTCTTTGACATTGTCAAGTTGACCCGTTCTTGTCTGGATTCGAAGATTCCGCTCCTTGGTTTCGCCGGCGCGCCCTTCACCCTCGCCGCCTATATGATTGAAGGCGGAACCTCGAAGGCCTTCTTGAAGACAAAACAGCTCATGTTGAGTGATTCAGGCGCCTGGCATGCGCTCCTTGAAAAGATCTCACGGGGGGTAGTGAAATATCTCAACGGTCAGATTGAGGCGGGTGTCGATGCCCTTCAAATCTTTGACACGTGGGCCGGTTGTTTGAGTCCTGAGGATTACCGGGAGTTTGTCCTTCCTCATACCCGGTCCGTCCTTGGCGGCCTGAAAAAAGAGGTGCCCGTCATCCATTTTGGGACCGGGACCGGGCCTTTTCTCAAGGATTTTTGTGGAGCCGGAGGCGACGTGATTGGAATTGATTGGCGAGTTGAGCTTGGCCAGGCGTGGGAAATCCTCGGAGCCGGCGTGGGGATTCAGGGAAACCTTGACCCTGCGGTTCTCTATGCGGATTTACCGACGATTCGGAATCGGGTGAAAAATATTTTAGAGCAGGCCGGGGGACGTCCGGGGCATATTTTTAATCTGGGGCACGGAATCCTCCCGACGACGCCGGTCGAGCGTGTCGTGGCACTGGTCGATTTCGTCCACGAATTGAGTTCATCTCATTAATCTCCATTGAAACACGTTGTTATCATCGGGGGAGGAATCTCAGGACTGGCCACGGCCCACCGACTTTGGGAATTGGGGAAGGCGAGGGCTCCCGTTTTTCGGGTCACCCTCCTCGAAGCCCAGGGCCAGTGGGGCGGGGTCATCGGGACCGAGCGTCGAGAAGGATTTCTCTTTGAGAAAGGCCCCGACGCCTTTATCTCGGAAAAACCCTGGGCGCTTGAGCTTTGCCGGAGGCTCGGCCTTGAGGAGGAAGTGATTGGAACCCGGAACGAATTCCGGCAAAGTTTCATTTACCTCCGCGGGAAACTTCGACCGGTGCCGAACGGCTTTTATCTCATTGCCCCCTGCCGGTTAAGCGTGCTTCGGGAAACTTCGCTTCTCACCCTTTCCGGAAAACTCCGAATGCTTTGTGACCTATGGATTCCACCCAAACGAAAGGGAGGGGACGAAAGTGTCGCGAGCTTTGTCCGGCGGCGGCTCGGTCCGGAGGCGCTGGAGCGGGTCGGCCAGCCGATGGTCGCCGGAATCTACAGCGCCGACCCGGAACGGTTGAGTCTCGAAGCCACCTTTCCCCGTTTCCTTGAGCTCGAAGCGCGTTATGGAAGCGTTCTTCGAGGGCTTCAGGCCTCTTGGCAGGGGAGGAGGCCGGCCGAAGGGGAGCCGAGCGGCCCTCGATACAGTCTTTTTCTGACGCTCAAAGAAGGCATGGAGCGGCTGGTTCAGGGGTTGGTCACAAGAATGACGGGAGTCAATCTGCGGAGCTCGGCAAGAGTTGTGAGAATTGAGAAGGGGAACCGCTGGAGGATTTTTTTGGAAGCCGGAGAATCCCTGGAGGCCGACCTCCTTTGTCTCGCCCTCCCTGCGCCTCGGGCGGCCCGGCTCGTCCGTTCCTTTTCCTCAGAAATCGCAAGCGACCTCGAGAAAATCCGCTGCGAGTCGGTGGCCACCGTCAACCTTGCCTTTCGGAGAGCGAGTGTTTCTCATCCGCTCAATGGGTTCGGATTTGTCATTCCGGCCTCTGAAAAAAAGAGCCTGATTGGATGCACCTTTTCGAGCGTTAAATTTCCGGGGCGGGTCCCCGAAGGAACTGTCTTGCTGCGAGCGTTTGTCGGCGGAGCGCTCCACCGAGAAATTCTGAGCCAGACGGACGGCGACCTCGTTCGGACCATTACGGAGGACCTTCAACACATCCTTGGAATTTCGGGGCCCCCGTTAGGAACCGCCGTTCACCGCTTTCCCGAGTCGATGCCCCAGTATGACGTGGGGCATCTCCATCGGGTGGCCTCGATTGAGGAGAAGCTGAAGGCATGGCCCGGACTTTTCATCACCGGAAATGCCTACCGGGGAATCGGCATCCCGGACTGCATTCGAGAGGGGGAGAGAGCGGCGGAGGCCATGAATGCTTGTCTCAAAGGCTCCTCATGAAACTTGACCATCTCCTTCTCATTGGTTTTGGGGGGCCCCGGAAGCCCGATGAGATTGGCCCCTTTATTCGGCAAGTCACACAAGGTCTGACAATTCCTGAGCCTCGGCTGAAAGAGGTGGAGCACCATTACCAAGCCATCGGCGGCTCTTCCCCCTACAACGAACACGCGCTCGCTTTTGCCCGTGAGGTGGCGGAGGGGCTCAAAGGGAATGGAAGCCCCTTGCCGACTTTTCTGGGAATGCGCTGCTGGCACCCTTTCCTGAAGGAGGTGTTGTCGGAAATCAAGTTGGAGGGTTTCAAAAACGGACTCGGTATTGTCTTAGCCCCGCATCGTTCCGAGGCGAGTTTCGACCGGTATGTCCGGGCCGTCCAGACGGCCCAAAAGGAGGCGGCCGCCGAAGAGCTTCACTATGACTATTTGGAGCCGTGGCATGGTCATCCCCTTTTCATTGAGGCCGAGGCGGAGCAAATTTGTAAGATCTACAATCGTCTGCCTCTTTCGGAGCGCGAATCGACGCATCTTTTATTTAGCGCCCATTCGATTCCCCTTGAAATGGCCCGACGATGCCGCTATGCCGAGGAGGTCCGGGAATCGAGTTCGCTTGTGGCGGAACGCCTTGGCCATCCTGAGTGGAGCCTGGCCTTTCAGTCCCGGAGCGGGCATCCGAGAGAGGCGTGGCTTGAACCGGATGTCCGGTCCGTGATTCGTGAGTTCGGCGGGAGGGGAGTGAAGCGCCTTCTTGTGATTCCCATCGGATTCCTCTCGGAGAATGCGGAGGTGCTTTATGACCTGGACCACGAGGCCCGGGTGGAGGCGGAAAGAATGGGCATGCGGTATCTTCGAGCCGAAACGGTGATGAAACACCCCAAGTTTGCGGCGATGATGACCGAGCTGATTCAAGAGAAACTAAACGCCCAATGACCACGGTCGCAAAAAGACTTTTCCTTCACGGCCTTCACGTTAAGGCCCATGCCCATTTTGGACACTTTGGAGAATGGGAGGTTCCGCTTTATTTCACGTCGATTCTGGAGGAACACGAGGCGGTTCGGACGAGGGCCGGTCTCTTCGATATCTCCCACATGGGCGAGTTTTTTCTCACCGGCCGCGATGTCAAAGGGTTCCTCGACGTCCTTCTTCCCCGGCGAATGGAGCGGCTTGAAAATGGAAAGGCCCTGTATGTCCCCCTCCT
>CAYJTI010000047.1:5428-9303 GCA_964373135.1 uncultured bacterium
TCAATGAGAAGGGGGGCATCGTGGACGACTTGATTGTCTACCAGCTCGCGCCGGAGAGGTTCCTCGTGATTGTCAATGCGGGCAATATTGAGAAAGACTACGAATGGGTGCGCTACCATTTGCCGACGGGTGTCTTCCTCGAAAACGCAAGCGAGCATAAATTTCTCTTTGCGCTGCAGGGACCGTCGAGTCTCCCCATTGTGGAAGCAGTTTTTCGTTGCGATTTTCGGTCGGTTCGTTATTATCATTTCCTTTGTTTGAAAAGCTCGTGGGGAGACGTTTTGATTTCACGGACCGGTTACACGGGTGAAGACGGAGTGGAAATCATGGGAGAGGCCGGCGTGGCCGGACCGATCTGGGAGGCTCTTTTAGACACGGGGAAGTCCGCCGGACTCCGGCCCATTGGATTTGGAGCTCGAGATACCCTTCGCCTTGAGGCTGGGATGCTTCTCTGGGGCCAGGACATGGAGGATTCCACCTCGGCCGTGGAAGCGGGGCTCGGGTGGGCGGTCGATTTTGAGAAGCAGAATTTCCTGGGCCGGGAAAGGAATTTGCGGGAACACGAGAGAGGTTCGCCCAGGAAATTGATTGGCTTCGAAATGGTTGACCGTGGGATTCCCCGTCACGGTTTTTCAATTGAAAAAGGAGAATCGGCCATCGGCCACGTGACGAGCGGCACCTTTTCTCCGACCTTGAGGAAGAGCATCGGCTTGGGATACGTCCCGGCCGGGGAAGCGGGCATTGGAAATGTTCTCGAGATTTCAATTCGAGGCAAAAAGGCGAAGGCCAAGGTCGTCCCCCTTCCTTTTTACAAACGAAACGCCAGAACCCAATAGGAAACATTGAGATGGAATTTCCAAGCGAACTCCGTTACACCCCCAGCCACGAGTGGGCCAAGCGAGAAGGAAACCAGATTCGAGTGGGAATCACTTCTTACGCCCAGCAGGAAATCTCGGATGTCGTCTTTGTCGAACTCCCGAAGATTGGGAAAGAGGTGGTCAAAGGAAAAAGCATTTCGGTCATCGAATCGGTCAAAGCCGCCTTCGACATTTATGCCCCGGTCTCAGGCCGGGTCGTGGCCGTGAATCAAACGCTCGAATCAGAGCCCGGCTTGGTCAATCAAGACCCTTACGGCCGGGGCTGGCTTTTTGAGATTGAGTTGAAAGACCCTTCCGAGTGGGAGACCCTCCTTGATGCCCCTCAGTATCAGTCCCAGTGCATTACCACCCATTAACCGAAGACGATCGTAAGGAGATGCTCCGGACCATCGGGGTCCGGCGCTTTGAGGATCTTCTCGTCAAAATCCCCTCTGAGGTCCGAGTCCACGCTCTTTCGCTTCCAGAGGCCGCCAGCGAGCTTGAGCTTCGGCGGGAGATTGAGCGGCTCGGCCAGAAAAATCTAGATGGGAAAACGGTTCTCTCTTTTCTCGGCGGAGGGAGTTACGAGCACTTTGTGCCGGCGGCCCTTCCTGAGCTCGTCGGGCGGAATGAATTTTACACCGCCTACACCCCCTACCAGCCGGAGGCGTCGCAGGGGACGCTTCAGGCAATTTTTGAGTATCAAAGCCTCATTGCGGAATTGACCGGGATGCCGGTTTCGAACGCTTCCCATTACGACGGTGCCACGAGTCTGGCGGAAGCAGGTCTTGCGGCCCTCCGTCACACCGAGAGACGAAAGCTTTTGGTGGCGCGCTCTCTCCACCCCCATTATCGAGAGGTCTTGCGGACTTACCTTGAAGCGGCCGACTTCACGATGGAGGAATTCGGATTTCAACGGGACGGGCGATTTCGGCGGGCGGAATTTGAAGGGCTCTTGACGAATGAAATCGGCGGCGTGATTTTTCAGACGCCGAACTTTTTCGGAGGGGTCGAGGATTTGGGGAACGTCGCTCAAAAGGTTCACGAGGAAGGGGCGCTTTTAATCCTGGTGGCGAACCCGTTGAGTCTCGGGGTGTTGAAGCCGCCCGGGGAGTGGGGCGCTGACTTTGCCGTCGGCGAAGGGCAGGTTCTGGGGCTCCCCATGGGCTTCGGCGGTCCTTATCTTGGGTATTTTACGGCCAGAAGAGAGTTGGTCCGGAGAATTCCCGGGCGATTGGCAGGGATGACAAGCGACCGCCAGGGCCGGCGGGCTTTTGTCTTGACGCTTCAGGCACGGGAGCAGCATATTCGACGGGAGCGGGCGGCTTCCAATATTTGCACGAACGAGGGACTTTGTGCCCTGGCCGCCTGCATTTATCTGACACTTCTCGGCAAAGAGGGCATTCGGGAAATCGGGGAGCTTAACCTCGACCGGGCCCATTACCTTCGGGAGGCCATCGGGCGCCTCAGAGGTTTCAAGGTGGAAGAGAAGGCCCCGATTTTCAATGAATTCATGGTCTTTTCGGAAAAACCCTTTCAAGAAATCGAGTCGAAGTTGACCCCGCAAGGAATTTTGCCGGGGATTGATTTGGCTCGGTTTTATCCGGAGATGAACTCCGCCTTCCTCGTTTGCGCCACGGAGCGAAAGACGAAAGAGGAGCTCGACCGATTTGTGAAAGCGCTCGCCCAATGTTAATCGATTCAAGCGCGCTCTTAAGTTTTGAGAAAAGTCGTCGGGGCCGTCAGGGCGCGCAGCTCCCCGCAAGCCGGCTCTCAGGTAAAGAAGCGCAGGCTTTCATCCCTCAGGGGCTCAGGCGTGAGAAGCCGGCCGAGCTCCCCGAACTTTCCGAGCCCGAAGTGGTCCGGCATTTTGTGAACCTCTCGAGGAAGAATTTTTCCATCGACACCCATTTCTACCCCTTGGGAAGCTGCTCGATGAAATACAACCCCAAAGTCAACGAATGGGCAGCCGGGCTCGAGAGCTTTGCCGAAGTCCATCCGCTCCAATCGGAGGAGACGGTTCAAGGTTGGCTTTCGGTTTTTTATGAACTGGAGCAGTCTCTGAAAGAGATTACCGGAATGGACCGCTTCACCCTTCAGCCGGCGGCCGGAGCCCAGGGAGAGCTTTGCGGCATGATGATGATTCGGGCCTACCACGCCTCCCGGGGCGAGCCTGACCGACGCAAAGTCCTCGTGCCGGACTCCAGTCACGGCACCAATCCGGCCACAGCAGCCCTCTTAGGTTTTCAGGTGACCGAGGTCAAATCGAATGCGAGGGGACGAGTCGATCTTGAGGCGCTCCGGCGAGAGTTGGACGGGAAGACCGCCTGTCTCATGCTGACGAATCCGAATACGCTCGGACTTTTTGAAGACGACATCCTCAAAATCACCGAACTCGTGCACGAGCGAGGCGCGCTCCTTTACTATGACGGCGCCAATTTCAATGCGCTCCTCGGGGTCGCCCGGCCGGGGGACATGGGCTTTGACGTCGTTCACTTGAATCTTCACAAAACGTTTTCGACGCCGCACGGCGGCGGAGGCCCGGGCTCGGGACCGGTGGGAGTGAAGGAAAAACTCGCCCCCTTTCTTCCGGTCCCCCTGGTGGAAAAGGCGGGAGGGCGTTACCATTTCAATTTGAATTGTCCTCAGTCGATTGGCCGGATGAAATTATTTCACGGCCAGGCGGGGATGATTCTTCGGGCGTATGTTTACATTCGGACACTCGGCGCCTCCGGCCTCAAACAAATCAGCGAAGATGCGACTCTGAACGCCAATTATCTCAAGGAGAAGCTCAAGAAAATTTTTCCGGTGGCCGTGGATGAGCCCTGCATGCACGAATTTGTCCTTTCCGCCAAAACGGGAGAGTCGGAAGCGATTCACGCCCTCGACATCGGAAAGCGCCTCCTCGATTACGGCTTCCACGCCCCGACCGTTCATTTTCCCCTGGTAGTTCCCGAGGCCCTGATGATTGAGCCGACGGAGAGCGAAAGCAAAGAGACGCTCGACCGGTTTGCGGAA
>CAYJTI010000048.1:0-8995 GCA_964373135.1 uncultured bacterium
TTCGTGAAGACGCCCTCGACCGGCAGGCTGATATCAACAATCTCGGAAAACTGGGACCGAATCAGCGGGAGAAAAATCCGCTCAATCGCCTTTCCCATAAAAGCATCCTCCATCGGCGGCCGGCCGACGACGGTCGTTGGATAGACGGGCGATTTCCTGCGTGTGACACATTCGACGTGGAAGACTGGAAATTCTTTGGCCAGCGAATAATAACCGGTGTGGTCCCCAAAGGGGCCCTCGGTTCTGCCCTCTTCGACGTCGACGTAACCTTCTAAAACAATTTCGCTCTCGGCCGGGACTTCAAGATCCACTGTTTTTCCTTTGACGAGCTCCACCGGTTCTCCCCGGAGGAAGCCCGCGAAAAGGAATACATCGACGCCAAAAGGGAGCGGCGAGACGGCTGAAAACATCGTGACCGGGTCTGCGCCCAAGGCGACAGCCACCTCCATCCGGCGAATTCCCTTCTCACGAAAACGGTTGTAGTGGGCCCGGCCGTCTTTGTGAATCTGCCAGTGCATCGCGGTTGTCCGGTGGTCAAAGACCTGCATCCGATACGCGCCGACATTTCGCTGGCCGGTTTCGGGGTCCTTCGTGATGACCATGGGAAAGGTGATGTAACGCCCGGCATCCTTTGGCCAGCACTGAATGATTGGCAATTCTCCGAGAAGGTCGCCCTCGTGGCGCACCACCTCTTGACAAGGGCCTAGTCGGACAAGCTTGGGAGGAAGTTTGCTCAGAAGGCGGAGCTTCGGAAGAAATTTGACCTTGTCCGTCAACTTCTCAGGGACCTTGAGCTCAAGGAAGTCCTCAATCCGTTTCGCCACATCCTCAAGGTCATTCACGCCGAGGGCGAGATTCATCCGTCGCTCGGAGCCGAACAAATTAATGGCTAAGGGAAATGATGAGCCTTTCACCCGGTGGAAAAGGAGCGCCGGTCCCGCCTTCTTGACGACCCGGTCATTAATCTCCGTAATCTCGAGAATCGGGTCGACGTCGGCCCGGATGTCCACCAGCTCTCTCTCGTCCCGCAGCCGCTCAATAAACTCAGCCAAATTTTTATAAGGCATCAGACTCCGGTGAAATGGTGAACATGTTGACTGTCATCTTTTTTGCTGGGGGTCGCCCTTTTCGACATCTCGAGGAGGCCTGCGAAAACCTCAGCGAGCGGAAGGACGAACAGCGCTTTAAGCAGTCGCTTGAGCCGGACCTTCTCATCGAGCTCGAATCCTTCGAGTTTCGTTAAAACGGCCACGGCCCGCTCCGTCACTTCTCCTTCCTCAGGCAGCGAGGCGAAGGCCAGAAAAAAAACCGTCAGAAAAATCAAATAACCGAGTGAAGCCAGCCACCGGACCGGTGGAAAAAACGCCCCGGCCCCCACGAAAAGCCAGCTCGCAACCAGGGGAATCCTGAGGGAACGCCCGGCGCCCTGCCGCAAAAATGGAGGCACCGGAGAATGGGTGGCCAAGAAATGACCCGCCTCGTGGAGGGCCAGACTTAAGTCGCTGAGCCTCGTCCCGTAGTAGACTCCCTCACTCATTCGCACCGCTTCCCCAACCGCGCTCAGGTGGGCCCTGCCTCGCACGGGAAGTGAAGTCACCGTCGCCTGGCGAAGGCCTGAAAGGTCAAGAAGCTGGCGTGCCAATTCGCAGCCGGTCAAGCGCCGCCTGGTTTTCTGGCGCCCGAAACAGAAAAACGTTACCTCAAGATAAAGCCAGCATCCGGCCGACGCGAACAGACTTAAAAGCCAAAGGAGGAAGATTCCGTGCTGCATAGGGCCCGTATTTTATCACACCCGGTACCGGTTCTGACGATCCGGTTCTGTTGAACCGGTTCTGCGAGGGACACATTCTCTCCTCTCCCCCTCTTAGGGGGAGAGGATGAAGGTGAGGGGGTGAAGTCTCTGGCTTTTACCCCTCACCCTGACCCTCTCCCTGAGGGAGAGGGTAAATCAGAATTCAAAAAACGAATCAACGCGAGGAGATCGTCGGGGAGAGCAGACTCGAAGTGCATTCTCTTTTTCGTCCTGGGATGGGTCAGGCCGAGTTTCGAGGCGTGAAGCGCCTGCCGGTCGATGGCGGGGAATTTCACCCCGTAGAAGGAATCCCCAAGGACCGGATGGCCAAGGTGCCGGAGGTGAACCCGAATCTGATGCGTCCGGCCTGTTTTGGGAATCGCCTCAAGCCAGCTCGCCTTCGCGAAGCGCCGCTTCACCCGGTAAAGGGTCAGCGCCGGCTTCCCGCCCGCCGGCCTGACCACAATTTTTTTTCGATTGAGGAAGGCCCGGCCCACCGGCTCGTCGATTTCTCCCTCCTCTCGTTGGACCACGCCCTGCACGAAAACGTCATAGCCCCGGTCAATCGTATGTCCCTTGAATTGCGAGGCGAGCGAGGCATGGGCAAAGTCATTCTTGGCAACCACGAGGAGACCCGAGGTGTCCCGGTCGAGCCGGTGGACAATCCCAGGCCGGACCGGTCCCCCGACTCTCGAAAGATTCCGAACGTGGTAGAGAAGGGCGTTCACCAACGTGTGGGCCGGATTCCCGTGGGCCGGGTGAACAACCATCCCCGGCGGTTTATTCACCACGACAAGGTCGTCATCCTCGTAAACAAGGTCAATGGGAATCGCCTCGGCCCGAGTGGCTTCGGCCTTCGGCCCCTCCCACTCCATTTCAACTTTTTCGTAGGCCTTGACGGGGTAATGCGGCGTCGTAACCGTTTTTCCCCCCACACGGACGCCCCCCGCCTCAATCAACTTTTTAACCTGCGAGCGGGAAAGCCGCTGGACAAGCTTTTGGGCGAGAAACTGGTCGAGGCGTGTCCCCCCTTTAAGTCGGTCGACGACAAAGTCCATAAAGGCAAACCCCGATTGAAATGAAAACGACGCTCACGACCTGATGCGCTGTCAGATAAAAGAAAAAGAGCGCCTGGTCCCCCCGCAAGAACTCGATGAAGAAGCGGCCCGCCGGATAAAGCATCAGATAGAGCGCGGTTGTCTCGCCCGCCGGATGCCGGCGGGGATCTCGGCGGACTAAGAGGCCGAATAAAGCGAAGTTAAACACTGCCTCGTAAAGTTGGGTCGGATGGACCGGTCGGGCGAGCTCAGGAAACTTAACCCCCCACGCGAGCGCGCACGGTTTTCCGTAGCAGCAGCCGTTCAGGAAACACCCGAGCCGGCCGAAGGCGTGGACGAGCGGAAGGTAAGGAATCACAAAATCGGACGATTGAAGAAAGGGAAGGCCCTTCCCCCGCACGTAAAGAAAGAAACCGAGAAAGCCAGCCATCATCCCGCCGTAATAGATGAGTCCTCCCTCCCAAATTTTGAAAATGTCGAGCGGGTGAGTGCGGTACCAATCCCATTCCTGAAAGACGTAAAGGAGCCGGGCGCCGGCAAAGCCTGACATCACGGCGACAAAAAGGAGGTCGAAGACCCTTTCTTCCGCTGGGAATCCCAAACCGGCCGCCCGGCGCTTCATCAGAAAAAGGGCCAGAAAGACGCCGGCGGCTATCAGAAGACCATAACTATGCAGGGTGAGCGGACCGAAGGAAAAAATTTCAGGCCACACGGCGTCTCGCTTGCAAAAAGTCGAGGAGAAAAAGTCCGACCCCGATGGTGATGGCGGTGTCCGCCAGGTTAAAAACGGGCCAGACCCGAAAGTCGAGAAAATCGAGGACGGCCCCCACCCGGACCCGGTCAACCAAGTTGCCCAGCGCCCCGCCCAAAATCAGCCCGATTCCCCACTGGATTTTTAAGCGGTGCCGCTCCGTCCGAAAGCCAATGACCGTCAAGAGGCCAATGCTCAGCCCAATGATGATGAAGAGGACCTTCTCCGCCTCCTGAAAAAGTCCAAAGGCAATTCCGGTATTCTTGAGGAGGGTCAGGTGAAAAACATTGGGGAGGACCGCGTGACTTGCGCCCGGCCGAAGGAAAGTCTGGGCAAGGGCTTTGGTGAGCTGGTCAAGCAGGAGAACCAGGCCGGCCAGTGGCAGGAAGATTCCCCGGATTATCGCCGGAGTCTTTTCTTCTCTTCTTCTTCCTGACACTTAATGCAGAAACGGGTATAAGGGAGAGCGAGGAGCCGCTTCTGAGAAATCGGCTTGGAGCAGGTCTCACAGACCCCGTAGAGGCCTTCATCCATCCGCCGGAGGGCGGCGTCGATTTCGTTCAGGATCTGCTGCTCTCCCGACGCCAAGTCGAGTGAGAACTCACGGTCGAAATTGTCCGTGGCCATATCGGCCATGTGGAAGGAGTAACCGGAAAGATCTCCCGAGGCCTCCCGCTGGCTCAGATTGAGGTTTTCCTTTTCGAGATGGCCGAGGCTTCCGACCGTCTTCTTCCGGAACTCCTCCAGGATCTTTCGAAACCGTTCCAGGTCGTGTTTTTTAAGCATGGCTGGTTTCCTTGTGACCGCTTTCAATTGTACCTGATTCGCCCCCAAACCCCAAATGCGGCCGATAAGGCAGCACATTCTATTGATTCATCTTGGCCAAATCAAGCGGTTCCGCGGTACCGGTTCTGGCGAACCGGTTCTCCAGGGGACAGGCTTGACCGGGAAAGTGTCCCCTCGAGAACCGGTACCGTCAGGCTTTGCCCGTCTTTTTGAGGGCGCGGAGAAAGGCCTCGACGACGGCGGGGTCAAATTGGGTGCCGGCGAAGCGGCGCAATTCCTCCATCGCGAAGGCCACCGGCCGTCCCTCGCGATAACAGCGGGTGGAGACAATGGCGTGAAAGGCGTCGACCACCGAAACAATCCGGGCCTCAATCGGAATCTGGCCCCCCTTCAGCCCCCGGGGATACCCGGAACCGTCATAATTCTCGTGGTGGCAAAGGACAATTTCGGCGACCTCTTTGAAATCCGACAAGGGCTCAAGGATCTTGGCGCCTTTTTCGACGTGCGACCGCATAATTTTCCACTCGTCGGAATCGAGCGAACTCGGTTTCTTTAAAATGTTGTCGGGAATGCCGATTTTTCCCACATCGTGGAGAAGGAGCCCGGCCGAGAGAACTGCTTTTTTCTTCCCGCCGAGGTCGAGGCCCATCTCTCTCGCCGTCATGATCCCAAGGTGCTCGACCTGATGGATATGCCCGAAGGTGTAGGGGTCCTTCTCGTGCACCTCCTGGGCGAGCGACTTCATAATTTGGTAGTAAGTCTCCTGCTCCTTTTTCCGAAGGCGCTCGATTTCCTTGAGCCTCTCCTCCAGCTCCCTCTTTTTCATTTCGAGCTCGGTATTCCGCTGAATGAGGTGCTCGTGATACTCGGAGGTTTTCACGGCGATGGCCGCATCATGGACCAGGGTCTGGAAAAAGTGAATCTCCGTCTGGGTGAAAAGCCGCCGGCTCAACTTCTCCCCGAGAAGGAGAATCCCCACGAGTGTGTCCTTAAAATGTCCGGGAATGGCGATGTCGGCCCGAAAATCGTCCATCGCCCGCCGAAGCTGGAGGAGCTCTCCCTTTAACTCCGGACGGCTCTTCAGAACCTGGGGACTTCTGAGGAGGGATTGAATGCGATTTCGTGAAATGCAGGAACGGTCCGTTTCGGTTTCTCGGTCATTCGATTGAAACCATCGAACGAGCGGATGATCTAAATCAAACCGAAAAAGCATTCGTGGAAGCCTTCGGACCCCTTTGGAATCAAAAATGGTGAACCGAGCGCGGGCCGGGTCCAACACGAGAATCGCGGCGTGCGTGAGGCCGAGTTCCCGCGTGAGGAAACGCGTAATCATCTTGAGCAGCCGTTCCGGCCGCTTCAGCCGGACGAGGCTTTTGGCAATGTCCCGGAGCGCCTCATGATAATCGACCGGGGTCTTCACGCGGCGGAACCGTCGGGGAGAGGAACTGAGCTTCAAGGATTTGCCGCGAGACTGGCGATTTTCTCTCGGACGTCGTTCTCCAAATATTCCAGGCTGAGGGGTTTGGTGATGTAGTTATCCGCCCCCAGACGCATCGCCGCCTCAATCTTGTCCGTCGTCTCAAGGGCCGTCACCATGATGACCTTCACCTTCGGGTATTTTTTCTTGACCTCTTTCAAGACCGCCAGACCATCCACCGCTCCCATCTTGATGTCAAGAAGGATGACGTTGGGGTGAAACTCATCGGTCACTTGGAGGGCCTCCTCCCCGGAAAGAGCGGTCCGGACTTCAAAGTCCCGGTCTTCGAAAAAAGATTTCAGGAAATCACAGATTTCCGGTTCGTCATCCACCACGAGGAGCCGTGTCATACTTTGTCTCTCCCTTCAATCCTTCCTCTGTCTTTTCGAAATTTCCACCGTCGGGCGCCCCTTCGCCGGGAGCGGCCTCCCACGGAAGTTCCACGACCACCACCGTCCCTTCTCCGGGAGCGCTCTCCACCCGAATGGAACCGCCGTAACGATGCACGATCTGCTGCGTCACAAAAAGCCCGAGCCCAACCGCCTCCGGCCGGGTCGTAAAAAAGGGGTTAAACACCTTTTCCAAGTTTTCCGGCGGAATCCCGGCACCGTTGTCGGCCACCCGGAGGGCTATTATTTTATCCACTTTCTGGAAGGTGATTTCAACCTGAATTCGTCCTCCCGGTCCCGCCGCCTGAAGGGCATTGAGAATCAAGTTAAGGAAAACCTCTCGGATTTCCTGCGTATTTCCTGGGAAATCCGGAAGCTCGGGACTCACCAGGCGCTCAATCTGAATCCCTTCCAGGGAGGTCTGGTAGGCAATCAACGCAAGGGTGTCTTCCAGCACCGTCTCGAGCCGGAGCTTCTCAAAAGGAGAGGCAGAACCCCGAGAGAACATGAGAAGTTTCTTGGTCATATCGGCGGCGCGCCGGGTCTGCTGGACGACGGTTTTCAAAACCTCTTCCACCTTCGGGTCGAGCGCCGTTCGGTCTTTCTGTAAAAGGAGGACCTGGGCCTTCCCGGAAATGATGGTCAACGGATTATGAATTTCGTGAGCAATCCCCGTCGCAAGCTGCTCAATAGCGCGCACCTTCGCCTTCTGCACCAGCTCGGAATGGCGGTCCTGAAGGGTCTCATTCACTCTGCGAAGCCCTTGAATCGTGAGCCCCTTCCAGAGACTCGGGGCCACCTCCTCACCAAACGCCTTCAACATCTGGAGGTCCTCTTCATCCAACGTCTGGTCGGAGGGCGGAGCCAGAAGGTTGACGGAGCCAATCAGTTGGTCTTTAACCCAAAGCGGAATCACACAGCTCGCCCGGAGCGCTTCAAAGTGGACCACGAGCTGATTCGATTCCTGCCACGAAAGATTCCGAACGACTTTTTCCCGAAGGAGGACTTCGGGCCGGGCCGCCTTCATTAATTCAAGCAGCGGATTTCCGGGCTCGAGGCGCACCTTTCTGTAATCCGAAACGCTCCAGCCGTAAGCGGAAAGGATTCCGTATCGCTCCCCCGTCGGCTCCGACACCAAAAGCGAAACGGTTTTGAAGTGGCAGGCCTCTCCCAGGGTGTTGACGAGGAGGTTCCCGAGCTCCATGGCTTCGGGGGTCGCCCGAATCTCGCGGGCGAGCTGATTCAAAAATTGAGGAACCCGGGAACGCTCGGGAAAAATGGCTTTTTGGAACAACCAGTTATAAAAACGCTGAACGGGCGGGTAAACGACCACGGTGAGCGCCGTCACGAACCCCAGCCAGACAAGCGGATTCCAATCCGCCGACTGAGGAAGGGTGCGCTGAGCCGCCAAGAGGGTCAAAGTCACAGCGCCGAAGTTCAAGAGGAAGAGGGTCAGAGCGACGACCACCCGTTCAAGGAATCCGCTTTGCTGACCGGAGTATGGCGCCACAGCATCCTAATTATCGGAGATTTTTTTCATCGCTTCAATCAAATTCACGGTTTCCGGTACCGGTTCTCGAGGGGACACTTTCCCCGTCGAAACTGTCCCCTGGAGAACCGGTTCGCCGGAACCGGTACCAATCACGAGAGGGCTTCGACGCAGCCCGCGCAAATCTGAGGGTGACGGGAATCGGTCCCGACCGACACCGAATATTTCCAGCACCGGGCACATTTCCTCCCGTCTGCCTTCCGGACTCGCACTCCCAACCGGCGCCCCTTCCCGTCGGAGGGAAGGGTCACCGAGGAGAAGTTCCACTCGTCCGTCCCTCGCGGAGTCTGAAGTTCTACCTGGGAAACGACGAGCGCCGTAGCAAGATGGGGGCGAAGCCGCTCGAGGAAATCGAGGAGATCTCGCGGTTCAGTCGTGAGCTCGACTTTTGCCTCAAGCGGGCTCCCGATGAGCTTGGCCTCCCGCTTTCTCTCAAGCTCCGTATTGACGACATCCCGAATCGGAAAGAAATCTTCCCAATCCTTGAAGGCCACTTCGTCCACGAGCTCCGGATACTCCTTCGGCCATTGGGCCTCGTGAACGCTTCCCATCCCCTCTTGAATTTGGTAACTCTGCCATACCTCTTCCGTCGTGAAAGGGAGAATCGGGGCAAGAATTTTCACGAGGTTTCTGAGAATGAAATAAAGGGCCGTCTGCGCGCTCCGGCGCTTGGGCGAAGCCTTTCCGGCCGTGTAAAGGGTGTCTTTCAGGATGTCAAAGTAAAAGGTGCTCAAGTCCACCGTCGAGAATTCGTAGACCCTCCGATAAACGGGATGAAATTCAAAGCGCTCATAAGATTCGCTCACCTCTCGAACCAGCTTCAGGCACTTCGCGAGCGCCCAGCGGTCGAGCGATTCCATCTTTTCAAACGGGACCCGGTCCTTTTTGTAGGCAAAGTCGCCCAGGTTGCCGAGGAGGTAACGGAAGGTGTTGCGGATTTTCCGGTACGATTCCACAAGCTGCCGCAAAATCTCCGCCGAAAGCCGGACATCCCCTTCATAATCGCACGAGCCGACCCAAAGGCGGAGGACATCGGCCCCGTAATCCTTCACCACCTCCTGCGGGGCAATCACATTGCCGAGCGATTTGGACATCTTTCGCCCCTCGCCGTCCACCACAAAGCCGTGCGTTAAAACCGAATGAAAGGGCGGGGCCCCGCTTAAGGCCACGCCCGTGAGAAGCGACACCTGAAA
>CAYJTI010000049.1:0-8989 GCA_964373135.1 uncultured bacterium
TGTCGCCATGACCCGCGCGCTTGGCGGGGGAAAGCTGTGGCTGCGCATTTTTCCTGACAAGCCGGTGACAAGCCACGGTCAGGAGAAAACCATGGGGGCCGGAAAAGGACTTGTTGATCACTGGGTGGCCGTGGTCAAGCGCGGGCGACGGGTTTCTTCGACCGAGAAATTCACTTTTGTCACGGGCGAAAAGAGAGAGTCAACCGGAATGACCCCGATCGGCGCCTCCTCCTGTTTGTTTTGCTCGGCCAGGACGTAGCCCCGGCCGCGCCCCACTTCCATTTCCATATAGAAACGGGTTTCCTTCGTGAGCGTCAAGAGGTGAAGATCGGGGTTGATGATTTCGACCGTCTCATCCGCCTGGATGTCGCGCGCCTTCACCTCGCCCTCGCGCTTCACGTCAATCGTGATTTTCTTGGGGCCTTTGCCGTGATATTTGAGGATGAGCTTCTTCACGTTCAAAACGATCTGGGCCCCGTCTTCCAGGACGCCGTCCAGGCTCGAAAACTCATGAAGGAGCCCCTCGACCTTGACGCTCGTCACGGCCGCCCCCTCAATGGAAGAGATCAAGACCCGCCGGAGCCCATTCCCCAAGGTCATCCCGTAGCCCCGCTCAAAAGGCTCGGCAACAAACTTCCCGTAAGTCGGCGTGAGCGTGGACTTGTCCACCTCAAGCCGCTTCGGCATTTCAAAGGTTTTCCACCGAATTCCCATCGATACCCTCCTTAATTGATACTCCCACAGCTGACTGTCCCCCATTTTGGACATTTTGGTGACAGTCACCTGTTTTGGTGACTGTCACCAGCCGTGGCTTTATTTAGAATACAGTTCCACGATGAGCGACTCCTCGACCGGAAGGCCGGCATCCGCCTTCGTCGGGAACCTGAGCACCTCCGCCGTCAGGTTTTCGGCATCCAACTTGAGCCACTCCACCAGCGCCCGGTCTTGAAGCATCTCCAGGACCGCTTTCACCCGCTTCACGATCTTTTCCTTTTTGTGGACCCCCACCTTGTCCCCGGGCCGCACGAGGAAAGAGGGGATATTCACGCGCCGGCCGTTCACCAAAACATTCCCGTGCGTCACGAACTGACGCGCTTCATTCCGGGACGACGCCCAATGAAGCCGATAGACTGCGTTGTCAAGCCGCCTTTCGAGGAGTTCGAGAAGCTTCTCGCCCGTCGCCCCGGGCGCCCGGGCGGCCCGGTCAAAGAAGATTTCAAACTGGCTCTCCAGCATTCCATAAATTCGTTTCGTCTTCTGTTTCTCCCGGAGCTGGAGCCCGTAATCGGAAAGCTTGGGGCGTCTCCTTCCGTGCATCCCGGGCGGCTGGTTCCGCCTTTCGATGGCGCACTTGTCTCCGGTGCAGCGGATTCCTTTGAGAAACAGTTTGATTCCTTCCCGCCGGCAGAGGCGGCAAACGGGCTGAATGAGGCGCGCCATTACACCCGCCTCCGTTTCGGCGGGCGGCAGCCGTTGTGAGGAAGCGGGGTCACATCCTTAATCGCCGTGATCTGAAGCCCCGCCGCCTGGAGCGCCCGGATCGCTGACTCGCGCCCGGAGCCCGGCCCTTTGATGAAGACTTCCACTTCCTTCACACCATTTTCAATCGCCTTTTTCGCCGCCATTTCAGACGCCCGCTGCGCGGCAAAGGGGGTCGATTTTTTCGAGCCTTTGAATCCGGCGGCACCGGAGCTCGACCAGCAGATGACATCCCCCGCGGGATCGGTAATCGTGATCATGGTGTTGTTGAAGCTCGCCTGGATGTGGGCGACGCCCCGCGCGATATTCTTAACCTTTTTCTTTTTTGCCATTCAATCGAAGCTCCTTCTCATTTATTTCGGGGCGGGCGGCTTTTTGAGGAGCCCCCCCACCGTCTTGCGCGGCCCCTTGCGGGTTCTCGCATTCGTGTGCGTCCGCTGTCCCCGCACCGGGAGTCCCCGGACGTGACGCTGCCCCGTGTAAGAACGGATGTCAATCAAGCGGCGGATATTCTGCTGGACCTCGCGCCGGAGATCGCCTTCAATCTTGATTCCCTGTTTCTGGATGACCCCCGTAATCTCGTAGACCTCCTTGTCGGTGAGCTCCTTGGCCCGTTTGTCCGGACTCACCTTCGCCTGCGCCAAAATTTTGTTGGAAAGCGAGCGGCCGATCCCGTAAATGTAGGTCAGCGCAATCTCCGTCCGCTTCTCCGCCGGGACGTCGACTCCTAAAATTCGTGGCATCGCTTATCCCTGCCTCTGCTTATGCTTCGGATTTTGACAAATCACGTAGACGATTCGTTTCCTCCGAATGATCTTGCAATGTTCACAAATTCGTTTTACGGAAGCTCTGACTTTCATGATTCGGAGAAAGGGTGACAGTCCCCTTTTTTGGGGACAGTCACCATTTCACCATTTCCAACTTTCCCTTCATCTTATTTAATCCGAAAGGTGATCCGCCCGCGCGTGAGGTCGTAGGGCGAAAGCTCCACCTTCACCCGGTCCCCCCGGAGAATCCGGATGTAATGCATCCGCATCTTCCCCGAGACATGGGCGAGCACCTTGTGTCCGTTGTCGAGCTCCACCCGAAACATCGCGTTGGGGAGCGGCTCAACCACTTTTCCTTCAACCTCAATCGCATCTTCTTTAGGCATCGTCAGTATTGCGCTGCGTCGTCATTGACGGGCTTGTTAACCTCCCGTCAAATTGATGACGCCCTCTTCCGTCACGGCCACCGTGTCTTCATAGTGGCTCGCCAAACTCCTGTCTTTTGTCACCACGGTCCAGCCGTCGCCCAAAACCTCCACGGCGTAATGTCCGGCCGTCACCATCGGCTCGATCGCAAGCGCCATTCCCGGTTCAATCTTGGCGCCCCGGCCCGGCTTTCCAAAATTGGGAACCTGGGGCTCCTCGTGAACCGCCTGTCCGATTCCGTGGCCGACATATTCCCGCACCACGCCGAAACCATTTCTTTCAATCACCTGTTGAATCACGCAGGAAAGATCCCCGATTCGCTTTCCCGGCTCCTGAATGACCGCGAAGCCGGCCGAAAAGGCCTCCTTCGCAATTCGCACAAGTTTCTTCGCTTCTTCCGAACCTTCGCCCACCATAACGCTCCTTGCGGCGTCGGCGAAATAGCCCTCGTATTTGACGCCAAGATCGAGACTCACGAGATCTCCCGCTTTCAATTTCCGGCTCGAAGGAATCCCGTGCACCACTTCCTCATTCACCGAAACACAAAGCGACGCCGGAAATCCCCGGTAACCCTTGAAGGCCGGAATTCCCCCGGCTTCTCGGATCGTCCGCTCCGCCATCCGGTCAAGCTCCAAGGTCGTCACCCCCGCTTGAACGGCCGGCGTCAGTTTCTGAAAGACTTTCTTCAGAATCAAAGCGGCCTCTCCCATCTTGGCGATCTCCCGCTTCGACTTTAAATGAATCATCGAATTTTCTGCCGGGTCCGCCTGTCGATAACTTTTCCAAGTTCCACCTCAAGCTCTGTGACATCCAAATCTCCCGGCACCTCTTCCAGGAGTTCCCGCTCGCGATAAAACCCAAGCAGAGGTGCCGTCTCCTTTTCGTAAACTCGAAGCCGGTGCCGGACCGTCTCGGGCCGGTCATCCGGCCGCTCCACCAACTCCGCCTGGCACCGGTCGCACCTTCCCGCCACCTGCGGCGGAATATTCCGAAGGTGGTAATTCGCGCCGCACGCCGGACAGGAGCGTCTTCCTGAAAGCCGGTCCACGATGACCTCGGTCGAAGTCTTAAAGTAAAGCGCGGCGTCCAACTTTTCCTGGCGCCGGCTCAGAAATCGCTCAAGCGCCTCCGCCTGCCCCGTCGTCCGAGGATACCCATCGAGGATAAATCCTCGGTTCGCCTCAGTCCGCTCAAGCTCCCCTTCCATCAGCTCGTTCACGAGCGGGTCGGAAACCAAGGCCCCCCGGGCCAGAATTTCCTTTGCCCTTTTTCCGAGCGCCGTCTCCTCACGGATGTGGCGCCGGAGAATATCTCCGGTCGCAAGGTGCAACGCCCCTGATTTTTCACTCAGAATCCGGGCGTGTGTCCCTTTTCCCGCGCCGGGCGGCCCCAACAAAACCAACCGCAATCGACTATCTCCGGGCCTTGAGCCGGCCCCGGCGGACAAAGCCTTCGTAGTGGCGCATCAAGAGCTGCGATTCGATCGTCTTCATCGTGTCCAAAATCACGCCCACAATGATGAGGAGTCCCGTGCCGCCGAAGAAGCTGGCAACCAGGAAAGGGACGTTCAAGACCCGGGGCGACGAAATCACATTGGGAAAGAGCGCAATCACGGCAAGAAAGACGGCACCGCTCGCCGCAATCCTGGTCATCACGTAGTCCAGATATTCCGCCGTGTTCTTTCCGGGTCGAATCCCCGGAACAAAGCCGCCGAACTTCTGCAGGTTGTCCGCCACCTCCACGGGGTTAAAGGTAATCGCCGTGTAAAAGAAGGTGAAAAAAATAATCAAGAGCCCGTAAAGTGAAGAGTAAACCAGCGCGCCCGGGTCCAGGAAACGGGCCGCCACCGAGAGAAATCCTGCCCGTGGAAAAAAGCCGGCCAGGGTCGCCGGAAAAAGAATGACGGATTGAGCGAAGATAATCGGAATGACACCGGCCTGATTCACCTTTAAAGGAAGATACGTGGCCTGCCCGCCATACATCCGGTGGCCCCGGATCTGTTTCGCATACTGGACCGGAATCTTCCGCTGGCCTTGAATGATGAGGACGACGGAAACGGTCGTCAGGACAAAGAGGGCGCAAAGAAGCGCAAGCTTCCAGTAACTCATCTGCTGTCTCGCCGGGTCAAGGGGGGAGACCAGGACCCACGTCTGCCAAAGAGCCGTAGGAATCGATTCGAGGATTCCGGCCGTAATCACGACCGACATCCCGTTTCCAATTCCATATTGGTCAATTTGTTCCCCGAGCCACATGATGAAGGCCGTTCCCGTCGTGAGCGTGAGGATCGTCATGAGACGGAATCCCCAGCCGGGGTTTGGAACAATGACGTTCCCCTGAAACGCGTTCGGATTCTCAAGCCAGAGCGAAATGAAAAACGTCTGGATGATGGCGAGGAGCACCGTCCCGTAACGGGTGTATTGAATGATTTTCTTCCGCCCCTCTTCCCCTTCCTTCGCCAATTTCTCGAGGCGGGGAAAGACCACGGTCAAAAGCTGGAGAATAATCGAGGAGGAGATGTAGGGCATAATCCCCAAGGCGAAGACCGTTGCCTTTTGAAGCGCACCCCCCGAAAACATTCCCATAATTCCAAAGAGCGTCCCTCCAGGCGTCTGGGCGATTGACTGAAAAAAACGATTGAGGGCGTGCCCGTCAATCCCCGGCGTCGGGACATAGGCGCCAATCCGGTAGACAACGATAATCGCCAGCGTAAACAGGACCTTTCGCGTGAGCTCAGGAACCTTAAAGATATTCGCAAAGGCCCGGAACATTAGAGGGTCACCGCCTGACCGCCCGCCGCCTCAATCTTCTTCTTCGCCGGTTCTGAAAATCGGTGCGCCCGGATGATGAGAGCCTTCATAAGCTCCCCCTCCCCGAGAATCTTTACGCCGTCTCGGAGATTCCGAATCACGCCTCGTTCGAGAAGTTTTTCCGGCGTAATCTCCTTCTCCCCGAGATCCGCCAGGCGGTTTAGATTCACGATTGAAAACTCCCGCTTCGGCGGGTGATTGAATCCCCGCTTCGGGATTCTCCGGTAAAGCGGATTCTGTCCCCCTTCAAAGCCAGGTTTTCTCGACGAGCCGCTCCGGGCGGTCTGGCCCTTTCCCCCCCGGCAGGAGGTCTTGCCGTGTCCTGAGCCGGGGCCGCAGCCGACCCGTTTCTTTCGCTTCTCGTAAGGAAATTTTGCTCTCATCGTTTTCTTATTTAATCCTCGTCCAACCGAATCTTTCGGTCCGCCAACTGCTGCAGCCCCTCGAGCGTCGCCTTCAGGACATTCACGGGGTTGTCGCTCCCCAAACTCTTGGTGAGGATATCTTTGACCCCCACGGACTCACAGACCGCTCGAACGGGCCCTCCGGCGATGATGCCGGTTCCCGGAGCCGCCGGCTTTAAAAGGACCCGCGCCGCTCCGTAACGGCCGATGATCTCGTGAGGAATCGTTGTCCCCTTCACGAGGAGCTTAATCTTCCTTTTCTGCGCCTGCGCCAATCCCTTTCGAATCGCATCGGCCACTTCGTTCGCCTTTCCCAAGGCATACCCGACTTCTCCCTGTCCATTGCCCGTCACGACGAGCGCGCTAAAATGAAAACGTCGCCCTCCCTTGACCACCTTGGCGCACCGGTTGACCTGAATCACTTTCTCATAAGGGACACCGAGCGCCGCGCTTGGGACGGGAAGGGCCCCGGGGGCCTTCGTCCCTTCCTCTGCCGGAGGGGCCGCTGGGCTCGCTTCCCCCGTTCCTTCCAGCTTTTCCTTTTCTTCTTCCATTAAGATTCCTTCATCCCTCAAAATTTGATTCCCGCTTCCCGAAGCGATTCGGCCAGGGCTTTCACCCGGCCGTGATATTTGTAGCCCGCCCGGTCAAAAACAACTCGCTCAATCTTCTTTGCCTTGAGCTGGGGCCCGAAAATCTCACCCAGCTTTCGGGCGCCCTCCACGGTCCCGCACTTGGGGCAGTCCTTCCTAAACTTTTCAGAATTTGTCGAGAAAGAGAAAAGGACCTTTCCCTTGAAGTCGTCAATCGCCTGCGCATAAAGGTGCTTTCCAGAACGAAAGACGGAAAGTCTCGGCCGCTCGACCGTTCCAAAAATCCGCCTACGAATCCGGACCTGCCTTCTCTTTCGAAGCTCTGAGCGGGCGATGACCATTGCATCAATCCTCAGGCCGTTGTCTTTCCTTGTTTTCTCCGGATTTTTTCCCCAAGGTAATGAACCCCTTTCCCCTTGTAGGGCTCCCGTTCGTGGAAATGGCGGATTTCGGCCGCCACCTGTCCCACCTTCTGCCGGTCGATTCCGCTCACGATAATCTGGGTCAGCTTCGGCGCCTTGATTTCAATCCCCTCGGGAATCGGATATTCGATGGGGTGGGTGAAGCCGAGATTTAAAACCAGTTTCCGGCCCGCGACCTGCGCCCGGTAGCCGATTCCCTCGATTTCAAGCTCCTTTGTGTAGCCTTGGGTCACGCCCTGAATCACATTTTGAAGGAGCGTCCGGGTCACCCCGTGAAGCGCCCGATCGATCCGGTTGTGGGTCGGACGTTCCACGACAAGATTCTTCTCCTGGAGAGAAACCTTCATCCGGGGATGGAATCGGTAACTCAGCTTCCCCTTCGGCCCCTCCGCCGAAACTTGGGCCCCTTTGATTTCCACCTTCACATTGGAGGGAATCGAAATTGGCTTTTTTCCGACTCGTGACATCTTAAATCACCAGACCTTGCAAAGTAATTCTCCGCCCATCCGGGCTTTTCTCGCCTCTCGATCCACGAGCAGGCCTTTCGGCGTCGAAACGACGGCAATCCCCAGGCCGCCCACAACGCGGGGAATTTCCGAGGCACCGACATAAACCCGCCGGCCGGGCCTCGAAACCCGCTTGATTCCCTGAATCGCGGACTGCCGGCCCCGGACATATTTCAGGTGAATCCGGATAAATTGCTTGTTCCCCTCGCTGAACGCCTTGTGATTTTCAATGAAGCCCTCCGCCTTGAGCAGCTCCGCAATCTTCGCCGCCAATTTCGAGCCCGGGACCGTCACCTTCTCCTTGTGGGCCCGGGAGGCGTTCCGAACCGCCGTCAAAAAATCTCCAATGAAATCGGTGCTTGTCATTTTCTCAGAATCCCCTCACCAACTCGACTTCATGACCCCCGGAATCAGCCCTTCGTAGGCCAATTCCCGGAAGCAAATTCGACAGAGGGCGAACTTTCGGAGGTAACCGCCGGAGCGTCCGCACGCCTTGCAGCGGTGGTAACGGCGGACGGGGAACTTCGGCTCCCTCTGCTGCTTAATCACGAGACATTTTTTTGCCATTTAACTTTTCCGGAAGGGGAAGCCGAGGCCCTCTAAAAGCCGTCTGGCCTCCTCCTTCTTTTCTGCCGTGGTGACAAAGGTGATATCCATTCCTTGGGTCTTCTTGATCTTGTCAAACTCGACTTCTGGAAAAATCGTCTGTTCCCGCAGGCCGATCGTCAGGTTTCCGTGCTCATCGAAGCTTGTCGCCGGAAGCCCCCGGAAATCCCGGATTCTCGGCATCGCGACATTCACGAGCCGGTCCATGAATTCATACATCCTCGGGCCCCGGAGCGTGACCTTCAACCCAATCGGGGACCCCTCTCGCAGCTTAAATGCTGATATGGACTTATGCGCACGGGTCACCATTGGACGCTGGCCCGAAACCTGCGCTAAATCCTCCCGGACCCCGTCTAAAATTTTGATGTCCGTCGCCCCTTCCTTCACTCCCATATTGATGGAAATTTTCCCCAGGCGCGGCACGGCGAGCGGATTCTTGTAGCCGAATTCCTTCATCATCGCCGGCACCACTTCGTCGCGATATTTCTTGAGTAATCGGGGGGTGTAAGTTTCCGTCTTCGCGGCCATTTCAAATGATCTCTTTGCACTTCCGGCAGACTCGCTGTTTCGTGCCGTCCGCCAAAAAGCTGAAGCCGGCCCGAGTCGGCTTGCTGCAGCGGGGACAGACGAGCATCACATTGGCAATCGCAAGCGACCCTTCCACTTGGGCGATGCCGCCCTTGGGGTTGTCCCGGGTAGGCCGCCGGTGGGCCGACTTGTAATTCACCGCTTCCACGAGAAGCCGCCCTTCGGTCGTCAGGACTTGAAGCACTCTTCCCCGTTTCCCCCGGTCTTTTCCCGCAATGACCGCCACCGTATCATTTTTTTTGATCTTCATCTCAGACCACCTCCGGCGCCAGGGAGAGAATTTTTGTGAATTCCTTTTCCCGAAGTTCGCGGGGAACCGGACCAAAAATTCTGGTCCCCCTCGGATTCTTTTGGGGGTCGATGATGACCATTGCGTTGGAATTGAAACGGA
>CAYJTI010000050.1:0-1140 GCA_964373135.1 uncultured bacterium
TTCCTGGGAGAGGTTTAGGGTGAGGGACAAAGCGGGCACGACTTTCCCCCTCACCCCCACCCTCTCCCCAAAGGGGAGAGGGAGATTCTTTGCTTGATGAAGCGCCGTTCGTGACTGTCACCATTTCTTCCGGCTGTTTCTTCACCGCTTCAAAAACTTCAGCCACCTCAATTCGCCTGAGACAGGCGAGCGTTTCGGAATAATGACAGACTCCCTGGTAACAAGGCTGACAGGGAAGCCGTTTCACAAACACCGTGGTATCGGGCCGGGGCGTCAGGTGGCGTCTCGGGTCCGTGGGTCCGAAAAGGGCCACCATCGGGGTCCCGAGTGCGCTTCCAATATGAAGCGGAGCCGTGTCTCCCGTGACCAAGACCCGAAACTCGCGGACCAGCGCCACCAGATCTCTGAGCGACGTCTCCCCCACAAGATCCACGACCGAATCTCCCTCTGGACCGAATCGCTCGGCAAGGAGTTTATCCTCTCCCGAACCCACCAGCACCACCTGGCAGCCGAGTTCTTTCACGAGCCGGTCCGCCAGCGCCTTGAAATATTCGATGGGCCAGCGTTTGGTCGGCCATCGGCGGCTTGAGCCAATCGCGAGGCCGACCAACTTATCGTTCGAGGTGATTTTTTTTTCTTCAAGCGAGCGCGCGACCCGCTCTTCCGATTCCGAATCGGGCCAGAGCTCAAGCTTCTCTTCAAGTTCGCTGATTCCGAGCTTCGACAAAATCCGAAATTGATGCCGAATCGGGGAGTCCGTTTCGGCAAAGGTGAAATCCGGGTGCGTCAGGAGGCGCCCAAAGATTCCCCGGCTGAAACCGTGACGCTCGGGAATCCCGGCGAGCCAGGCCAAGAAATGGGTCCGCTTCGTATTTTGAAAATCGATGGAAAGGTCGAACGCTTCCCGACGAAGCCTTTTCGCAAATCGGGCGAGCCAAATCCAGGAGCGGGACTTCTCCCGATCGAAGAGGAGAAGGTCATTGAGGGAAGGGCACTTTGAAATCACGGGACTGAAACGGCCGTCCACCAAGAGGGCAAGGTGAGCGCCGGGAAATTTCTTTCGAAGCATCCGGAGGCTGGGGCCGACCAGAATGACATCGCCCAGGGCACCGATTTTGATGACGAGGATTCGTTTTTCGT
>CAYJTI010000050.1:1150-1775 GCA_964373135.1 uncultured bacterium
CCGGCGGTAGACCTCAAGCGTCTTCTCCGCCATTCGGTCGAGGGAAAACTCCTTTTCCACTTTTTTCCGGAATCGCTCGGCCAGGGCACGGCAGCGGGGGCGGTCTTGAAGAAGTTCGGCCATGGCCTCGGCCATCGCCCCCTCGTCCCGAGGCGGAACAAGTAAACCGTCCCGGCCTTCTTCTATGATTTCGAGAACCCCCCCTAAGCGCGTGGCGACAGAGACGGTCCCCACGGCGCCCGCTTCAATCAGGACTCTCCCAAACGATTCCGGCACCCGGCTCGAAAGGACCAAAAGATCGGCCTGTCGGAGAAGCTCGGGGATGTCACGGCGGGTGCCCAGGAGTTTGACACTTTTCTCAAGCCCGAGCTGACAAATCATCCGCTCAATCTCCTCGGTGTATTTCGTCCGTCCTTCCCCTTCTGAACCGACAATCCAGCCCTCGACCGGGAGCCCCTTTTTTCGGAGCCCATGAATCGCCTGGATGAACTCAATCTGCCCTTTAATCGGAGAAAGGCGGCCGACATTGAGAACTCGAAAAACTCGGGGAGGCGCGCCGTCGTATTTATTGGCGTGAAAGGAAAACTGGGCGAGATCCACGCCTCTTGGGATGAGGACAATCCGT
>CAYJTI010000050.1:1785-8917 GCA_964373135.1 uncultured bacterium
AATCACCTGGGAAGGGGCAATCACCCTTTTTCCCCATCCCATCACCCGGCTCAAAGGATGCGGGGAATAGTAACCGTGACAGGTGGTCACAAAGGGAGTCCCCGTTTGCCGGCAGGCGAGCCAGGCAATCCAGGCCGGAACCCGGCTCCGGGCGTGAACCACGTCGATTCGTTCCCTCTGGATGATTTCCACCAGGCGTGGCACGAGCGTCAGGGAAAAGAGTGATTTCTTATGAATGGGAAGGGTGTAATGAGAAATCTCTTCCTTTTCCAGCTCTGGGACCAACGCACCCCCCGAAGAGACGATGACCACCCCTTCTCCCCGTGCTTTAAGCGCCCGGGCGAGGTCGAGCGTCCCCCGTTCGACTCCCCCGAGCTCAAGGGCCGGAAGGAGCTGAAGAATTTTCACGAAAGGAGGCCCGCGAGCCGTTCACGGATGCGGTGACGGTCTTGGTCAAAGAATTTCTGAGGACTCCCCGGAGTGATTTCTTTGAGCGCCCGAGACAACTCGTTAATCTCCACGACCGGAACGCCCCACTCTCGCTTCAGAATTTCCTGAAATCGGATGTGCTTTTTCGGGAGACCGTTTCTCGCCATCTTGACAATCACGACCGTTTTTCCGGAACTCAACCCTTCAGAGATCATTGAGACGCTGTCCTCCGTGACGACCAGAAAATCGGCGAGTGCCATCATCCCCGGCACGACTTCGGGCCGGCCATCGTGCGTCGCGATGACACAGAGCTGACAACGAGAGTTTGTCTTCAGCCTTTGACTAAGGAGTTGATTGACCGCCTCCGGGGTTCGCCGGCTTGTCGTCACCAGGTAATCGCCCCCCAGCGCTTCGCTCGCCCGCTCAATTTCCGTGAGCAGATTCTCAACCTCCGCCAGAGGAAGCTTGAAATCCCGAGTTTCTCCCCCCAAGAAAAGGCTCAGCCGAATTCTCTCCGGATGAGCGAGCGATGGAAGGAGCTTTTCCCTCGATTCCTTCAACGTCTCGGAATCCAGGTAACTGAAAGACCCCTGCACCCGAAGATGTCCCCTGGGGAGAAGCCCGCGATCGTGGGCCGGAATGACGGCCAGATCATATCGAAACAGGTCAAACGGGAAGCTCGGCTTCATCACCACCGCTGACTTGGCCAAGTTCTCACGGGCCAGGCAGAGGTTGACGGGCGCAAGACCCGCTCCGGCCGAAACGACAAGATCCGCACCCGCCCGCTCAATGCGTTCCGAAGTCTCAGATGTAAAAAAGCGCCTCAGCCAGGCAAGCCTCCCCTGCGCAAACGGGATAAAGAAGAAGGCGAACCATGGAAAAATCCGCTTCTGCCAAAGGGAACGAAACTCAACCTCAATCGTTTCGGTAAAAAATTCATAGGGGGGGGCTTGGGCCTCACCCACCGCCCGCAATTCCCTGAGAAACGTTCCGACTTGACGGAGGTGCCCCGGTTTTTTATCGGAAAGGAGAAGCACCCTGAGGGTCCGCCGCCGCTTCCATCGTTTGTGTCCCCAAAGCCATTGAGACGGATAGTTTGAGATCTCGGACTCGAGCCGCTCGAAAAACCGCTGGGCATTGGCCTCGACATCCTTTTCATAATCGCCCGTGCGAACCAACTCGAACGGAGTTGGGTCAAAGACGAGTCGATGCGAGGGTCCCTTCTGGCGGTATGTAAAAACGGGGATGATGGGAACACCGAGCTTTAAGGCAAGCGCCATCGGTCCCCGAGGGGCCGTGGTTAACCGTCCGAAGAAACGGACCCAGACGCCCCGCTCCCCTCCCGACTGGTCCCCTAAAACACCGACCGTCCCCCCTTGCCTGAGGGCTCGAATCAAATCCCGGATTCCCGCTCCCTTGCTCACCGCCACGGAACCGAAAGTTTGACGAAACGAACCGAGAAGTTCGTCCAGACGGCGATGTTTTTGCTTTCGCGCGAGAACCATCAACGGGCGCCCCTCAATCCCCTCTGCAATCTGCGAGAGCTCCCAGTTTCCGAGATGGGCCGTCAAAAGGATGAGCCCCCGGCGTTCCTGGCGCAATTTAAGGTAACTTTCCAAACCTTCGCGCACAATCGTGTCGGCAACCTCCTCCCTCGTCAGGATCGGAAAGCGAAGCATCTCCATGGCGCTCATCCCAAGGTGGCGAGCCAGTTCTTGAATCCAGCGTTTTCGATCCTCGGGAGAACTTTCGGGGAAGGCGGCTTTGAGATTTGCATAAGCAATCGGGCGCCGGCGACTTGCGAAATAGAGAATGCGCCCCAGCCCGGCGCCCATCGCGAGCGCCGCTTCTGGCGGCATCCGCTGGACAAAAAAGGCGGCTGTCCGGACAACCCAATAGCCCATCCAATCGAAAAAGGCGTCCAAAGCAACCCCCTCAGTTCACTCCCAGGAGCCGGAAAATCCGGTCGTTCAGAATCTCTTCCCCGGCGGAAATCTGGAGCCTCGCCACGAGGACCAGCGGATTCAGGATCTCGCTGATGATCTTGGGAGAACGATAGAAATCCTTCTCCGAAGTGACGATTTCATCCACCTCGCTTTTCTGGCTCACTTCCCGGATCTCTTCGAGCTCTTTTTCGGTGAAGACGTGATGATCGCAAAATTCGAAATTCCGAGCCGGCCGGATTCCGTTTCGCGTGAGGAGGAGTTGAAACGAGCGGGGGTTCGCAACGGCCGTGAACGTGGCCACGCGCCGGTTCCCGAGCCGGTCCAGGGAAATTCGATTGCGCTGGCGGGCCCGGAAGAAAAAGAGCGGCTCGAAAAACGATTCCGTGATAAACGCCTGGGGGGCATAGCGGCGGATCTCTTGCCGGAGTTTCTCCAGTTCCTTCGGGTCCACCAAATTCACGTGGGAGAGGACAATCACGCTGGCTCGCCGAAGCGCCTCGGGCGGCTCTCGGAGGATGCCCCGGGGGAAAAGTTTTCGATTCCCAAAGGGATTCAACGCGTTGATCGTCAGGATTTCAATATCCCGCATGATCTTCCAGTGTTGAAAGCCGTCATCGAGAATGGCCACATGAATCCGCTCATTCCGGCTCATTCCTCGGGCGACCTGATACCTTTCCTTTCCGACGCCGAGGCGCGCCCGAGGGAGATGACTTCGAAACTGCTCCACTTCATCGTGGCTGTATCCCCGGGTGAGGATTAAGGGGGTCTTGCCTCTCTCAATTACCCGCCGGGCCAGATATTCCACGAGCGGTGTCTTGCCCGTCCCGCCCCACGTCAGGTTTCCAACACTGATGACAGGAAACGGAAGACGCCTGCGGGGAAAGATCCCTTGTTGATAAAGGCTCCGCAAAAAAAAGACGCCGATCCGGTAAAGCCAGCTCGCCCCATTCAGGACCGGCTTCCAAACTTGCGTCGAAATTCCGACGCCTTGATCTTCAGCCATCAAACGAAAATAGTTTTTAGCGGACATGGGTGTGCACTCCCTTTGGCTTGTTTGAAAATTGTTCAATCAAATCGAGGTGTCGCTCGGTGGCGCCCCGAAGCTTCTCCAGGACCTGGAAGGCCCGTTCGCCCAGCTGGCGGCGCTTTGCCTCATCCGGCAGAATTTGCTTGAGGACGAAGAGGAGCTGTTCCTCCCCCGGAACGGCGAGGCTCCCCCCTGCCTCATCCAGCCGCCGGTAAAGCTCTTCGAAATTGAAAACCCACGGGCCGTGAAGGAGGGCTCGACGAAAAGCCGCCGGCTCCACCGGGTTCTGGCCGCCGTGGCGGACAAAGCTTCCGCCCATCACGACGACATCCGCCACTGCGTAAAGCTTTCGAAGCGGCCCGAGCTCGTCCAAAATCAGAACGTCAAACGAGGAATGAGGTTCCCCCTCGCTGGCTAAAATCACCCGGAAGTTCTCTTGCTTCGCCTGCTCCACAATTTCCCGCGACCTCTCCACATGCCGGGGCGCAAGAATCAGTTTCAGTTGGGTGAACCGCTCTTCCCGAAGCACGCGCAGGACCCGAAGGAGGATCTCCTCTTCTCCCCGATGGGTGCTTCCGCCGAGGAGGACTTGGTCTTGCGGACCGAATTGCCACCCCACTCGCAACGTCTCGCGCTCCGTTTCCCACCGGCCGTCGAAACAGACGGCGTCCAATTTCATATTTCCGGACACGACCACCCGCTCCGGTCGGACTCCAAGCTCAATCAAACGATTCCGGTCCTGCTCCGTCTGAACCAGGAAAAAGTCGACGGCCGCGAGGAGCGGCCTGAAAAGCGGAGCGAATCGCCGGAAGGCCTGAAAGGAGCGCTCTGAAATTCTCCCATTGATGACTCCCACGGGGACCCCGCGCTGCTTTGCCTCGGTCAGGACATTGGGCCATATCTCGGTTTCCACGAGGAGCAGGAGTTGCGGGTTAAAGCTTTCGAAGAAGCGCGCCACGGCAAATCCGAGGTCAAAAGGAAAGTAGAGAACCTTCACCCGTTCTCCCTCCCAGGTCTTGACCATCTCGTGACCCGTGGGCGTGACCGTGGTCAGGACGACTTTTTGGCGAGGGTTTCGTTCGAGCAGAAGCTTGAGGAACCTCTCAATGGCGAGGGCCTCCCCCACACTCACGGCGTGAATCCAAATGGGACGGCCCTTTCCCCGCCACGAAAGTTTTTCGGGCGAAAAGAGTCCGAGCCGTTCCCGGACCATCTGCCAAGGGTCCCGGGTCTGCCTCAATCGCCCGAGAAAATGCGGAAGGGAAACGACGGCAAAAAGCGCAAAGCCTAAATCATAAATCCAACGCGGCATCGTCTTTCGATTAAGCCCGCGGGTGTGCCCGGGAATACGCCTCCTGAAGCCGGCGAGTCGTCACGTGCGTGTAAATCTGAGTGGTTGAGAGATTCGCATGGCCCAAAAGTTCCTGGACACTCCTCAAATCTGCGCCACGATCCAGCATGTGCGTCGCAAAGGTATGGCGCAGGGTGTGCGGGGAAACTCCTTTTCTTAAGGCAATTTTCTTCGCATATTTCAAAGTTAAACGTCGAACGCTTCGATCGGTCAAACGGCCGCCCGTCCGGTTAATGAAAAGAGGCTTTCCCGAGTCCCGATTTTTCTTCTGGAGGGGGATGGCCTCGAGATAATCCCGAATCGCTCGAACCGCCTGTTCCCCCACCGGGACGATGCGCTCTTTCTTCCCCTTCCCTCGGACCCTGACGAGCCCGCTGAGAAGATCAAGCTCTCCTTGATTGAGGCCGACGAGTTCGCTCACGCGGAGGCCGGAACTGTAAAGCGTCTCAAGAATCGAGCGGTCTCGCTTTCCCTCCCAAGAGTCGCTTGGAGGCGCCTCAAGGAGGTGAGTCACTTCTCCCAGATCGAGAAAGCGCGGCAGTTTCTTGTCCCGCTTGGGGGTGCTGATTCCAAGCACCGGGTTCGAGCGAATCCGATTCTCGCGGGCGAGGTATTTGAAAAAGGAGCGAATCGCGGCCAGCTTCCGGGAAAGCGTCGACTTCGAACAGCCGCGAGACTTCACCTGGGCAAGAAAACCCCGAATCAAAAGCCCGTCGACCTGGTCCAGCAATTTCCCGTTCAGAAACTGGAAAAATTCCCTCAGGTCCGTGCCGTAATTTTTAATCGTGTGGGGCGAGGCGCCTCGGCCGGCTTCGAGATAATTGAAAAACTGCCGAACCGCCAGGTCCACCTTAAATCTCCTCCGCCTCGGTAGGCTTCTCCTCTTCGCCCACGGTCTCTTTTTCCCGGGGGAGCCGGCGCGTCACGTAGGTGCATTTTGGGTAATTCGAGCAGCCGTAAAAGGAGCGTCGATTTTTAGACTGCCTTTTCACCAAATCACCGTTGCAGCCCGGCTCGGGACACCGGAAACCGGTCGGCAAGGACTTCGTATAGCGGCAGTTGGGAAAACCGGAACACGCAAGAAACTGGCCGAACCGGCCCCACCGGATGACCATCTGTTTTCCACAGATGTCACAGACCTCATCCGTCGGCACCGCCTCCCGCCTGACGCTTCGCATCTCGACCCGTGCGTCGGCCAGATACTTCGAAAAGGGCCCGTAGAAATCCGTCAGGACCCGGTGCCATTCGAGCTCCCCGTCCTCAATCTTGTCGAGCTCCTCCTCCATCTGGGCCGTGAACTGGTAATCCAAGATCCCCGGAAAATGTTTCACGAGGAGGTCCACCACGACCTCGCCCAGTTCCGTCGGAACCAAAGCCCCCTTTCGTTCGACATACTGCCGGTCGAGAAGGATGTAAATGGTCGGGGCATAGGTGCTGGGCCGTCCGATTCCCTTTTCTTCCAGGGTCCGGACGAGACTCGCATCGTTGTAACGGGCCGGGGGCTTCGTGAAATGCTGGCTCGCGAGAAGCTCGTGAACTCGAAGCGCCTCTCCTTCCACAAGAGGCGGGAGTTCCTGACTTTCCTCTTCCTCCTCCGATTCCTCTTCCGCCCGAGGCGATCCCTTCGCCGGTTTCTCAGGCGTATCAAAGACAATTCCGAATCCCGGGAAAAGATTCCGGCGCCCGCTCCCCCTAAAGAAATAATTCTCCCCGGCGACGATCGTCACCGAGGTCTGCTCGTCCACTGCCGGCACCATCTGAGAAGAGACGAATTTCCTCCAAATAAGTTCGTAGAGCCTAAATTGATCTTCGTCGAGGAACGACTTCACTTTTTCGGGGGTCCGGAGGACGGAACTGGGGCGAACCGCCTCGTGCGCTTCCTGGGCCCCCTTTTTCGATTTGTAAACGGGGGGTGACTTGGGGAGAAATTTGGTGCCGTAGGTTTGACGAATCCACTGGGCGGCCTCGGCCTGGGCGGTGGCCGCCACGTTGACGGAATCGGTTCTCATGTAGGTGATGAGACCGACCGCTTCCTCACGGCCGAGCTCGACCCCTTCATAGAGCTGCTGGGCAATTTTCATCGTCTTCGCCGCCGTGAATCCGAGCCGGGTGTAACCTTCCTGCTGGAGCCGGCTCGTGGTGTAAGGGGCCTGAGGCCTTCGGAGCCTCTCTTTTTTTTCAATCTTCTGAACCCGAAAGGGAAGGGGTTCAATTTTTGAACGGATCTCCTCGGCTTCTTTTTCGTTGTCGAGTTTCGGTTTCTCGCTGCCGACCCGCTCCAATTTGGCCGTGAAGATTTTGGCCTCCGTTCCCCCTTTCTCTGACGAAAGGCGCGCCCAGATCTGCCAATATTCTTTTGGAACGAAATGCCGAATCTCC
>CAYJTI010000051.1:0-8860 GCA_964373135.1 uncultured bacterium
ATGGGAGACGAGAGGCCCCTCGCGGTCCTCGTGACGGGCGAAAGCGAGCTCAACGAAGGGAAGCTTCGCCGACTCGCCGGAGCGAAGTTCGTCCGAATGGCGCGAGCCCAAGAGATTGAGAAAGTGACCGGCGCTCCCTTGGGATTTTCTGGGCCGGTCGGGTTGAAAGACATCCCGATCTATGCGGATTGGGACGTCGAGGGAATCGCCGATTTTGTGACCGGCGCGAACGAAAAAGATCGTCATCTAAAGGGGGTCAACCTCGGCCGCGATTTCAAGGCCACGGCGGCGGGCGACCTTCGCACGGTCCGGGAAGGGGACCTTTGCGCGAAATGCCGCGAAAAAATCAGAATCATCACCACGATGGAAGTCGGCCATATCTTCAAACTGGGGACCCGATACACCGAATCGCTGGCGGCTTGCTTCGTTGACGAAACGGGAAAGCGGCGGCCGGCCCTCATGGGGTGTTACGGGATTGGGGTGAACCGGACCCTGGCCGCCGTCGTGGAAGAAAATCAGGATGAGCGGGGAATTTGCTGGCCGGCCTCCGTGGCGCCGTTCGTGGTCGAACTCATCACGGTGAACGAATCCGATTCGGCGAGCCGCCAGAGGGCGAACGAGCTTCACGACGAGCTTAACGGGGCCAGGGTCGAGGTGCTGTACGATGACCGGGAGGAGCGGGCCGGGGTGAAATTTAACGATGCGGATATGATTGGGATTCCGCTTCAAGTCATTCTCGGTGAAAGGAATCTTAAAAACGGGCTTGTGGATCTCAAAACGCGCCGGGAGGGGAAGTCGGAACTCGTGAAAATTGAGGAAGCCCCTGCCCGGATTCAATCGTTTCTCGCAAAGGGATGAATACTCGAGGAGGGACGAGAACGCTCGCTTATGCTCTCGTTGGGATTCTTCTCGCTGCGATTCTTGTCGGCTTTATTTTCCTCCTCAGGCTTGGACGACCGAACCCTTTTCGTGCCCAAAAGGATTTTCCTCGGGCCGAAGGGCCGGTCGACGCGCCGGTTCAGATTATTGAGTATAGCGATTTTCAATGTCCCGCCTGCAGCACGGCCCGGACGGTCCTCCGGCAGTTACGGGAGAAATATGGAGACCGAGTTCGGCTCGTTTACCAACACTTTCCTCTGGAAGGGCATCGATGGGCCCCCCTCGCCCATCGGGCTGCTGAGTGTGCGGCCACTCAGAAGGCATTTTGGCCTTATCACGACCGTCTCTACGAGAGGCAGTCTGAGTGGTCGGGAGTGGGGGAGGCGCCGATTGAGGCCTTCTTGAAATATGCCAAGGATGAAAATTTGAATCTCGATCTTTTTGCCGGCTGTCTTTCCGACCTTCGTGTGGACGCCAAGATCCGTGAGGAGAAAGCCGCGGGGACAAGCCTCGGCGTCAATTCGACCCCCAGTTTTTTTGTGAATGGGAAATTCATTGTGGGGGTCACAGGGGTCCAGGAAGAAGTGGAGAGGCTCGCCAGCCAATGAAAAAGGACTCGAGCGAGTTCCTATGGGTTATGGCGCGAATCCTCCTGGGGCTTCTCTTCGCCTATGCGGGCGCTGCCAAACTTCTTGAGCCGACCGCCAACTTTGAATCGGTCTTGCTCCGTTACGGCGTTTTCTCCCCCCAATGGATTCCCTGGATTGCCCGGGGGGTTCCCTGGCTGGAATGGCTGCTGGGAGGGTTTCTCGTGGTGGGTTACGCCCCCCGGTGGGCGTCGGGCGGGGCGGCCTTCTTGGCGCTTGCCTTTCTCGTGACGCTGGGGTCGAGCGAGATTTTGTTGAAGTCAGGCGGGTCGGACTGCGGCTGTTTCGGGCAGTCCGGCTTTCTGCACTTGACGGTGCGGCAGATTTTCGTGGTGGATCTTGTGAGCTTTGCGGTGGCGCTCCGGCTTTTCTTTTCGAAATCCTTCCCTGGGTCGGTCCACGTTCTGCTACTGAAGCCAGGGCGGGGAGGAGACGATACTTAAAGGAACTAAAAATGCGACGCGTGTTAGGTTTTTTGGTTACAATGCTTCTGCTTTCGGGAACGGTTTGGGGTTCCGGGCCCGACACCAAGCTCGCTCGCGGTCTGATTAACGCCGCCTTTGGTTGGTTTGAAATCGTCCAGGCGATGACTCTGGAATCAGATCGTCACGGCTTCTTCATCGGAATCCCGGCGGGAATTTTTCGGGGCGCCATCTATGGCTTGGGGCGGACACTCAATGGGATCTACGAGACAGCAACGTTTCCCTTGCCGAACGGCAAAAAAGGGTATGACCCCCTTCTCCTTCCAGAATCAGTCTTTAAGCCTCGTTAAGGAGAGTATCAGGATTTGATTAAGGTATCCAAATCCGAGAGGACCGGCTCGTCGTGGTAAAAGGGAGTCGCCATCTCATAGGCTCCTACGAGGGTTCTGAGCACCCCCCGATGGAGTCCTTCCACCACGCCTGCGGTCGACCGTTCCCAGACACCCTTGTCGCTCCGGACGTCAATGCCATGCACGAGCTCACCACTCAGTCCGAACAATCCGTTCTCAATCCCCCGGATCGTTTTGTCCTTCGTCGAGGTGAACCAAGCTTCCGCATCGGCCCAAGCAGCCGGCAGCGCGAATCCCAGAACGAACAGTGTCATCGTCAAGATCGCCAGGCTCCGTCTCATTCTCTGTCACCCCCTTGGGGTGGTTGTCACCCTTATAAAAGATATCATGTTTATATCGCGATGCTAGCGGCCCTCTTGGCGGGTTGTGCCTCCGTCTCTTTATTGGAGCCAGGGGGGGCGAAGGACGTGCCTCCGGAATTTCGGCAAAGGGTCGGACTCTATGTCCATGAGAAGGCTGAACAGTTTTATTCTCACGGAACGGGGGAGCTCGATACCGCCGATTTGAGTGCCGACCATATGGCCTTCCACCTGGAGCAGGTTTTCCCGGGCTATGCTCATAGTTTCCTTCAGGAAGTTTTTGAAGAAGTCCGGATGAAGGAGCCGGGAGAGTAGGTTGCCTTCAGCGGGGGCCCGCTCGCCGGCTATTTCGAAATTAAGATTGAGCGGGTCCGATACGATTACCCCGATACCGATCGACCCCGCTATCGCGCGGAGGTCCAGCTCCTCGCGGAGTTTAAAACGATGGAGCATGAGCCGATCTGGAGCCAGGTTTTCTGGGGAGAGGGGAGCGGTTTTGAGGATGCGAATATTCGCTTAAATCGGTTTGCGCGGGATGCGTCCGCGGCCTTGGACACGTCTTTCTCAGACGCCCTCTATGAAGTTCAGGAGGGAATTCTCGAGTCGCCGACACTCCTGAATTATTTCCGTTCCCAGAGCGCTGGAAAGGCACCACAGGCTCGTCCTCCCGAGCCTCCGGCCTCCGGCCCGCCCTCTCCTTAGAACAGGTTGCATAAGGCCCTCATGCAGCACTCCGGCTGTCAGCAGGATGGTGAAATGGTGACAGTCACCATTTCCTTACGATCGGTCTTTATCAGAGACCATTTGGGTTGAGTTAAAAGCCGCCTTCGCTTGCCCTTCCCTTTTTTCTCTTTCCCTGGAGTAGTGTTCCTCCTACCTTATTCAGGTATGAGAACAAAGAAAGCTTCTAACAACGAGAATTTGAGAATCCTTGAGTACATGGTTGAAGATTTCCTGGAGCTGAAGGCCTCCCTGGTCGCCGAGAAGACCAAAGCGCTCAAAGAGTTCCTGTTCTCACAGGCGCTCGACGATTTCGAAATCTCAGCGGTCGAAGGTTTCCTTCTTTCGAATCACCTGGTTTTGATCGGCCCCAACGGTCCGCCCGCGGTCAACAAGGTCGTATTTCTCAACTCGAAAAATGGCCGGATTCAGATTCAGAACCTTTCCAGGTAGTCCCCTCGATTTGCACGGCGTCCCGATTTATGTTAGCTTGCGAGCCGTATGGGCGCTCGTTCGGTCACGACTTGGATCCTTCTTTTCTTCCTTTCTGGCTGCGTCACGACAGGACCTCGGGCGTCGTCCCAGGAAATCCATTCAGCGCGTCTTCTTCTCGAGGCGAAACGGATTCACCACCAAACTGACGATGACGAACTGGCGGTGATTGTGGGGCACGAAATTGCCCACCTTGTGAAGGGACATCTTCGAAAGAGTGGGGGAGACCGCCGCTATTGCCTGAGGATTCGTAACCCGCTAAGATTTTACGCCCATCACGCCGGCGTAGCTCAGTTGGCAGAGCAGCTGTTTCGTAAACAGCGGGTCGGAGGTTCAAGTCCTCTCGCCGGCTCGTTTATTTCGGGGTCAGGATGATTTTTTGCGAAGGTGCGAGGGTAGGATTTTTAAAAGTTCGCGATACTTGGCAACCGTGCGGCGAGCGATCTTGAGCCCCTCTTGCTGAAGCCGTCGAGTGATGGCGTCGTCACTCAAAGGGTGACGGGGGTCTTCTGACTGGATCATTTCCCGGATTTTCTCCATTGCACTTTTCTGCGATTCCACGCCTCCCTCGATGCGCTCGAGCCTCGACGAAAAGAAACTTTTGTAGGGTATGGTTCCCTGAGGCGTGGTGACGTATTTCCCCTGGAGCGCCCGGCTCACGGTCGATTCGTGGATCCCAAGACGCCCCGCGATGTCTTTGAGGCGGAGCGGCTTCAGTTGGGAAAAGCCCCTCTCAAAAAACTCGGTCTGTGCGGCGACAATTTCCTCGGTGATTTCCCGCAGGGTGGAGCGGCGCTGGCCCAGGGCCCGGACAAAATCGAGGGCGGCCTGCAGTTTTTCCTTCAGAAATTTCCGGGTGTTCGGATCTAACTTAGGGTTTCTCAACATCCGGCGGTAATAGGGGCTGACGCGGATCTCCGGGATTTCCTCATCGTGAATTTCGACCCGAAGTTTCCCCCCCTCGTTAGAATCGTCGTAGGAGACAGAGGCATCGGGCTTCACCGCAATGGGCGCTTCCCCGTAAAAGGTGCGGCCCGGTTTGGGATCCAAATGGGCGATGACTTGAGCCGCCTTTTGAATTTCCTCAGGCGTGGCCTTGAGTCGTTTTGCGATGAGGTCCCACTGCTTTTTAATCAGGAGCGGGAGCAGGTCTTGAACGATGCGCCGTGCCCCCTGAGCGTCGGGGTGAGTTCTTTCAAGCTGGATCAATAGGGTTTCTTGTAAATTTCTGGCGGCAATGCCCGGCGGGTCGAGGGTCTGGACTTCCCTGAGGACCTTTTCCGCGTCGGCAGAAGAGACCGCAGAGCGGTTTGCGATTTCCTCGAGCGGCACGCCGAGGTATCCATCCTCCGTCAGATTGCCGAGAATTTCCTCGGCCACCTCCCGATCCTTTGGGACCAAGTCGAGAAAACCGAGCTGCCAGAGGAGATAATCAGCCAGAGACTCCCGGCGGGTAATCAGAGACTCCTGGTAATTCCTCTGGCGGCCGGCCTCGTCAATTTCCGGAAGGGAAAGGTCATCCCCCGAGTAGAAACCGTCGTTTAAGCTTTCGTCGATCTTATCCAAGGAGCGGAGGGTCTGGTCGAATCGAAGCTCATCCACGTCGGCGGTTTCCTTCGTCGGCGTCTCAGAAGGGGTGTCGGCGTCCGTTTCCCCGGGGGCATCCGACGGAACTTCTTCGAGCGCCGGATTCTCTTCTAATTCCTGCTCGACCGTGGCCCCGAGCTCTGCGAGGGGGAGCTGAAGCAGACGGAGATACTGGCGGATTTGGGGAGAGAGAATGAGTTTTTGGGCCTGGCTCTGATTCAGACGGTGCTCCATATAAAGAAAATTATCACTCCCCCTTCGGAATGTAAAGAAGAGCTCCGAAAATCAGGCAATGATCGTTGACAGAGAGTAAGGGAGCCCCTATAATAAACACCAAGTATTTTTTCTGTAACCTCAGATATTGCTGAGACTTAGGAATAGAAATCGGATGGCGATTTTTAAAAAAGAGGCGAGTTCGACCGAATCCCTGAATCCTTTGGCGTCAGAGAGCGGTAGAAAAAAAAGTGTTCCCGCCGGCCTCTGGACCAAGTGCCCCAGCTGCCAGCATGTGGTGTTCAGCAAAAGCCTGCGGGAGAACTTGTCCGTTTGTCCCGAGTGTCATTTCCATTTTACGCTTGGTGCCCGCGAGAGGATCGAGCTTTTGATCGACGCCGGAACCTTCCGGGAAACCGACGCTGACGTGGAGACCGTCGACCCCCTGCACTTCACCGGTGTTCGTTCCTATCTTGAAAAAATGAAACAAGATCAAAAAAAAACCGGCCTGAAAGAGGCCTGTCTCGTGGGAGAGGGGGAGTCCGAGGGAAAAAAGATCGCTTTTGGCGTGACCGATTCCCGTTTTATTATGGGATCGATGGGGTCGGTCGTCGGAGAAAAGATCACCCGGCTGGTGGAGCGGGCGATCGAAAAAGGAATCCCGGTGGTGATTGTCTCAGGATCGGGGGGCGGGGCGAGAATGTATGAGGGGGTCCTCAGCCTGATGCAGATGGCCAAGACCGCCGCAGCGATTGCACGGCTTCATCAGAGCAAACTTCCTTACGTCTCGGTGCTGACGAATCCGACGATGGGGGGCGTCATGGCAAGTTTTGCGGCGTTGGGCGATATTATCCTGGCGGAACCAGGGGCGTTGATTGGATTTGCGGGTCCCCGGGTGATTGAACAGACCATTCGACAGAAACTGCCCGCCGATTTTCAAACATCGGAATTTCTTCTCGACCACGGGATGATCGACCAGGTCGTCCCCCGGAGAGAACTGAAAAGAACGATTGGGCTTTTGCTGGACTATCTCACTTGAGCGAAGGAGAAAGATCGATATGGCGACCGTCATCTTGAAAAATGTATCCAAGGCTTACGCCAATAAAGTCGTCGCGGTCGATGAGGTGAACCTCGAGGTGAATGATAAGGAATTTATCGTTTTGGTGGGGCCTTCGGGGTGCGGGAAGTCGACGACCCTCCGGATGATCGCGGGGCTGGAGGAGGTCTCCCAGGGAGAAATTTACATTGGGGGAGAACTGGTGAATGACCTCCCGGCCAAAGATCGAGACATCGCGATGGTGTTCCAAAATTATGCCCTTTACCCCCACATGACGGTTTACGAGAACCTGGCATTTGGATTGAAGATGCGGCACTACCCGAAGAAAGAAATCGAACGCCGGGTCCAGGAGGCGGCGGAGATTCTCGGACTGGCCGGAATGATGAAGCGGAGGCCGAAGGAGCTGTCGGGAGGCGAACGTCAGCGGGTGGCGTTGGGCCGGGCCATTGTGAGGAAACCAAAGGTGTTTCTCTTCGATGAGCCTCTGAGCAATCTCGACGCCAAACTTCGAGTGCAGATGCGGACCGAGCTGGTGAAGCTTCACAACCGGCTTCAGGCCACCATGATTTACGTGACGCACGACCAGGTAGAGGCCTTGACCCTCGGGGAGCGGATCGTGGTCATGCGGGACGGAATTATTTGTCAGATCGGCCACCCCATCAGCGTCTATGAAAATCCGGTCAACCGATTCGTCGCCGGCTTTATCGGCTCGCCCCCGATGAATTTCCTCGAAGGGAAGATCGTGGCTCAAAACGGGGATTACTTCTTCCTGGACCGGGGAATCAAGCTCCGGATTCTCCCGCAAAACTACGATCGGATTTCCCCCTACCGAGATCAGCATGTCGTCTTCGGAATCCGGCCCGAGGACATCTACGACCGAATCTTTGCACAGGATGCCAGGCCCGAGTTCACGATCACGGCGACCGTCGAGGTCGTAGAGCCGATTGGGTCTGAAATCTATCTCTTCCTTAATGCGGGCCGGAGCAATTTTGTGGCTCGGGTGACCAACCAGGATACGGCGGCCTCCAATCAAGATGTCCAAGTCGTCTTCGATATGAGCAAAGCTCACTTTTTCGACCCGGTCACCGAGGAGGCCATTTTCTAAAACGCATTGGACCTGACCCGCCAAAGAAAACTCGCGCTTGCCGGCGCCATTCTGGCAAGTTTTATCCTTCTCTATCAAATCCCAAAACCTCTGGCCGAACTGCGAACCACGGTTGAGCCGGAAACCTTTCTCATCCGTCTGAGCCTCCTCCTTTACCTTTTCTACCTTCCGGTCCTGGCGGGATGGTTTGGATCCGGCCCCCCGGCCGGAATCCTCTTCGCGCTCATGGGGAGCGCTGCGGCGCTTTTTTCCTGGACCGTGACCCGCTCGAGTTATTTCTTCTGGCTGATTCCGGGTTATGGGCTTCTCTGCCTCCTCCTTTATCGGATGGACCAGCGTTTCGAAGGGATCCGGTCCGTGATGGGCGTGGAATTCGAAAAATGCGTCAACGAGAAAAATGATTTAGAGGTGGAATACCGGCACAAGGGGGAAAGCATCAGCATCTTTTTTGAAAAATACTCGACGTATTACAACCTTCGGAAGCTGGCGGAGGATTTTGCCGGCCGGATCACCCTTCCCGAACTTTCCCATCTGGTGGTGAGCCGGGCGCTCGAATTCATTCCCAAAGGAGACGGCGCCTTCCTCACCCTGGCCTACCCCAGTGAACAGAAACTGAGTCTTACCGCCTCTAAGGGGTTGGCAGGCCAGGCCGGATTCAGACGAAAAGAAGGGGATCTTTACGACTTCTGGGTGATTCGAAACCGGAAGCGTCTTTTAGTGACCGACACCCAGAAAGATTTTCGGTTTGAACCTCGGGAGGCGATGAACCCCGGCGAGGAGATTCGGAGCCTGATTAGCGCCCCGCTTCTCTACGAAGGAAAAGTGTTGGGGACGCTTCGCCTTCAGAGCCGCGAGCCGGAAACCTTTGGCCCGGACGATCTCAGGCTGCTGGACGCCATTTCAACCTTGGCCTCGGCCGCCATTTCGAACGCGATGCTTTTCGAGAAAACCCAGGAATTGGCAATCCGGGACTCCCTCACCGGGCTTTATGTTCAGCGTTACTTTTTCGAACGGCTTCGGGAAGAACAC
>CAYJTI010000052.1:0-8757 GCA_964373135.1 uncultured bacterium
ACTTCCGATGGCTTTTTGACACGGGTTGAATGCCGAGTTCCAATTCGGCGACCGTGAGTGCATTGTCCACGGCCGTGGGGCTTTATTACGGTTTTGTCTCGATTCCATTTCTGATGACCGGAATTTTTACCCTCATCACGATGTTTGATGCCGCCGGGGTCCGGCGGTCAGCCGGGCGCCAGGCGGCCATTCTTAACAAGATGTTGGATGATCTTTATCAAATGGGGCAGGTGCCCGAGACCCGGCTCAAGGAACTTCTGGGGCACACCCCCTTCGAAGTTTTTGCGGGGGCCTTCCTCGGCGAGTTGGTGACCCTCTTGATTTGCCGGTGAGAGTCAAGGAGGAAAACGAAATTCAACGAATCCCATGAAAGTAGCGGTTTCTTTTCTCATTTTTCTTATCGCGGCACCTTCTCTTGCAAAAGGAGAAGGGGTCCAGGCCGTCCCCCCTGCAAAGCCCGCTTGGGCACTTCGCTGGGAGAAAGCGAAGGATCTCGTGGGACAGGGTTCATTGCTCGAGGCCGAGCGGGTTTATGAGGCCCTATTGCAGCTTGAGCGGTTGGGGAAAAACAAGGCCAAGATTCGTGAGGAATACGAGGCGCTCAAGGTAAAGATTATCTTCTCCCCCCTTGAGACGCCGGACAGCCTTTTCCATACGATTGCCCCGGGAGATACCCTTTCTCATCTTGCCAAAAAGTATGGGACCACCGTTCAACTTCTTCAGAGGAGCAATGGGATTTCCGGAGATCGAATCTATGCGGGGAAAAAATTGAAGGTGACGAAGCTGAAATTTTCACTCCTCGTGGAAAAGGCGGCGAGTCGAATGACCCTTTTGGCCGATGGGGAGCCCTTGAAGCGATACCGGGTGGCGACCGGCGAGAAGGGGTCCACCCCGCCGGGGGAGTTTAAAATCGTGAATAAACTTGAGAACCCAACCTGGTTTAACGAAGGGAAAGTAATTCCGCCGGAGAGCCCGGAGAATATTTTGGGAACGCGTTGGCTTGGATTTGACCTTCCCGGGTTTGGAATCCACGGCACGACCTTGCCCGAGACCATCGGAAAGCAGGCCAGTAAAGGGTGCATCCGGATGCTCGACCCAGACGTGGAGGAAATTTACGCCCTTCTTCCCGTCGGGACCGCCGTGGCGGTGAGGGAGTGACGTTTAGGGAAGCAATGGTTATGGAAAAAAGCCACGGTTCGACTGCAAAAGAAAAAGGCTACTCGGGGGGGCGGACCCTTTGGGAGGTTTGTCTCCCCTTCGAGCGGCCGGTGGTGGAATTGGAGAAGAGGATCCTGGAATTAAAGGAGAGCAATCAACAGGGGATCGACCTGACCGGGGAAATTCGGAGCGCGGAAAAAAAACTTGAGAAGGCCCTGAAGGAAATCTTTGACCACCTCACTCCCTGGCAGCGGGTCCAGGTGGCGCGCCACCCTCTCCGTCCCTACACCCTCGACTATATCAATTATTTGACCGAAGACTTTATCGAGCTTCACGGAGACCGCTATTTCAGTGACGACCGGGCGATTGTGGCGGGATTTGCGAAGTGGAGAGGGAAAGAGAGGGTCGCCGTGGTCGGTCACCAGAAGGGGCGGGACACGAAAGAAAATCTCTTTCGGAGTTTCGGAAGCGCCCATCCAGAGGGTTACCGCCGGGCCCTTCGGGTGATGAAACTTGCCGAGAAATTTTCCCTTCCGGTCCTTTCGTTTGTCGATACCCCCGGGGCTTATCCGGGCATCGGCGCCGAGGAGCGGGGGCAGGCGGAGGCCATTGCGGTGAATTTGATGGAGATGGCAGAACTCGCAACCCCCATTGTCGTCATGGTGATTGGAGAGGGAGGGAGCGGCGGGGCCTTGGGGATCGGAGTCGGCGACCGGGTTTACGTCCTGGAGAATTCGTATTACTCCGTCATTTCGCCAGAAGGTTGTGCGGCGATTCTCTGGAAGGAAAATTCAAAGGCCCCGGAGGCCGCTCAGGCGCTCCGCCTGACCGCTCGGGATCTTCTCGAGTTGGGTTTAATCGACGGAATCGTTTCAGAACCCCTGGGCGGGGCCCACCGTGATTTTGACGAGACGGCGGGAAACGTCCAAAGGGTGATTGACAAAGCACTCGAGGAGTTAAAGGAAATCCCCCCCAAGGAATTAATCGAGAAACGCTATCAGAAATTCAGACAGATGGGCGTCTTTCGAGAGAAGAAAAAGTAATTCAGCCAGCAGCCCCGAGGAAACGACGCTTCATTAACAGGATTCGCTCAAGGCGTTCTTCCTCCGGCAGCATCCTTCTCAGCTCCGCGGTCGAGAGCTCGAGAAGGGCAATTTCCGTGACCTTCCCCACCTCTTGAGGGTAGCGGTGCAACAGCTGGCTGGTGCTGTAACCTTTCTTGAACTTTAGCTCAAACAGTTCCCGGTAAGTCATTCCACCCTATTTATCGGGCAGTTCATTTTTCCACTTAACCCACCCCTATTAGTAGGGTGGGCGGCGGGGTGAAACCCCAAGATCTGGAGAAGAAAAAAATAGGAGTAAAAATTTGTTGACGGACTCCGTTCGTTTGTATAGAGTGTCAATTATAAAATATAAATTACATTTTATATAGTGACAACGTTACATTGGGGGTCCCTGGCCGTTCTCGTTCTCATCGGTTGCCATTCTAGTCGGCCCCACGGACCCGTAACCGACAAGGGGAAAATGAAAACACCCACACGAGCGGTGACGGCGGTTGAAAAAAAACCCAGCCTTCCTTTTCAAGACCTTCCCCTTCCGAAATCTCGCGAAGAACTGACCCCTCAGGAAATATCTCTGGAAGTCAAAACGTGGCTCGAGCGGAGCCGGGGATTCCTCGAGGGAAATCGATTTGACGAAGCCCTTCAGGCGGCCGAGCAGGCCTTTCTTTTCGACCCTGAAAATCTTGAGGCCTCCCGGCTTGTGGATGAAATCAAACTGAAGGCCCGGGAAGAAGGGGCCGAGGAAAGCGTTTTTCTCCAACAGCTCTATCAAGAGGAGATTGAGGGCCGCATTCGGCATTATTCCGAAGAGGCAGATGCTTGGATGAAAGCGGGCCGGTGGGGCGCCGCCCGCATGGCCGTCGAGAAGATTCTTTTTCTCGACCCGGACAATTTCGAGGGCCAGCGGCTTTTGGCTGTTCTGGAGGCCCGGAAAAAGTCCGACGCCCGATGAAAAGGGAGAAGCTTTACAAGATAGGAGAGGTGATGGAATACACCGGTCTTTCCCGCCAAACCCTTCATAACTACACCTTGGCCGGGCTCATTCAAGAGGCCCGCCGAACGGCTTCCGGCCACCGGCTTTATGATGAGTCGGTCTTTGATCGTTTGGAAGAAATCAAAACCCTGCAATCGAAGAATTACACCTTGATGCAAATCAAGAAATTACTTGAAAGGAAGAGGTCCTAAAAATGAAAAGGAGCCCTGCGATGAGCGAAGAGGAGTACAAGCTTTGGAAGAAGTACAAAAGCACCAAACACCGTGCTCTTCGGGAAGAGATCGTCAAACGGTACCTTTATCTCGTGAAGTACGTGGCCGGCCGCGTCGCCATCGGGCTGCCGCCCAACGTCGAATTCAATGACTTGGTGAGTTACGGGATCTTGGGCCTCTTCGACGCCATTGACAAATACGACGTCTCCCAGGGAAACAAATTTGAAACCTATGCCGTCTCACGGGTCCGCGGTTCCATCATGGATGAGCTCCGGAAATTAGATTGGGCCCCCCGTCTCCTCCGGAAGAAGGCCCGGGAGATTGAAAAGAAATGCCGGGAGCTTGAGGAAAAGTTGGGCCGGATTCCGAGGGATGAAGATCTTGCCCGGTCCCTCCACATCTCCGTGGGCGAACTCAACAGTATCTACAGCGAACTCAATTCCACCACGTTTCTCTCCTTGGACGAGGTCTGGCAGAATGACGACGGCAATAAACCAATCTCCCGGCTCCAGACCATTGAAGATTCGATCCTTACCAACCAGTTCCACTATGTGCATCAGAACGAGGTGAAGGAGCTTCTTGCCAATGCGATCGATGAGCTCCCCGAGAAAGAGAAACTGGTGATTGTCCTCTACTATTATGAAAATCTGACGCTCCGTGAGATTGGAGAGATCCTCAATGTCTCGGAGTCCCGGGTCTGCCAGATTCACACCAAGGTCATCCTCCGGCTCCGGGGGCATTTGATGAAGAAAACGGGAGAGATTACCCTCGACGCCTAGTTCCACCCCGATTTCAAGTTTCCTTTTTAGCCCGCCGATAACTATCAAAGGTAAGGGTGTACAACCATGACCATACCCTGGACGTCTCCAGATGCTGAGGCAAAGTTGTTGAAGAATCAAGGGGTTCCACAAGATCCGTCGGCGACCGAGATTCGGGACGAGATCGTGAAATACCTCCGTTTCCTGCCGCACGTTGCCGAGCCCAGTCTGGGGCGGGTGCGGGAAATTCAAGAGGAGATTAAGAAAGGAACCTACCTCAACCGCGAGATCGTTGAGGAGACAGCGGCACGCCTCGCGTTAAGGTTTCTCCGGAAGGAGTGAAGGGTCCCGTCCCGCCTCGGCGCCCGGAGCCTTAGAAGAACGCCCAATCCCGCATTGCTCGACCCAACGCTGAATGGCAGGAAGTTCCATGAATTTCTTCCAAACGGCCCCCTCTGAAAGATAGTTTTCCAGCATCAAGACCGAAATGCCCTGGTCGATCCCCAGGTGCTCCGGGGCCCACCATTTTTTGTTCAGATTGAAGGCGCCTTTAAATCCGAAGGGGCTGTAAAGCGATTCCTGATACTGCTGGTAAAAGAATTTCACGGCAGGGATAGAAATTTCAGGGGTGAAAACAATCGAGGCGATGCTCGCGTAAGGAGCAATCGTTCCGTCATGGAGCCCCAGGCCAGGTTTTGCTCCGTAGGCCTTGTATCCGCCCGGACCCAGGCTCGCGGAAAGGCCCCAGGAGAGTTCGGAATAGGACTGATAACTTTCCTTGAAGCTGAGCGAATATTCTCGATTCGCCGTCGTGGCCTTGGCCGAATTTTCGAAATAATTGATTTCTCCATCTTTGAGATCTCGGAAGTCAACGAAGGCCTGAGCATACTGATACGTAAAAAGACTTCCGCTGGGGGAGTAGACAATCCGTTTTCCGTTGTACTCGTCTTCAAACCGGTCCCAGGCGTCCCAGATTTTTGCGGGAAGCGCGTTGGTCGGAGCCCCGATGGCAAGGGCCTGAAGGAGGAGATGCTCGCTGTAGGAGTCCCAGTAATGAGGGAGAAATCCCGACTCCGGTTTCCAGCCGTGACAAATGAGAGGGCTCTGGTTGGTCATCCAGAGCCAGTTAATCCTTTGATAAAGCTCCTCCACGAGGTTTGGGATTTCAGTCCCTTTGAAATATTGGCTGGCGACAAGAGCCCCCGCCAAGAGAAGGGCCGTATCAATGGAGGAGGCCTCCGAACCCCAAATCCGTCGGCCGGTTTTGAGGTCGAGGAAGTGGTAGAAGAAACCATTTTGGTGGTGGGCCTGGTGGCGAAGGGTTTCAAGGGTGCGGCGAATCTGTTTGTAGGCCTCCGCATAGGAAATCCAGCCGTGCGACTGTCCGATGGCAAGACCGGCCAAACCGAATCCCGTGGCGGCGATCGAGGCCGGGGAACCCGGCCTTGACGAATCTTGGGTGAGCCCCGTCTCTCGATCTGAAAAACGGACAAAGTATTGGATTGAATCCCGTTCGATTTTTTCAAGGAGGGCCCGGTCTTCGTCCGAAAGGGAAAGGGCCGTGGGAGCGGCGGGCGAAAGGGACAGAGTCAGGGTGAAGAGGATAGAGAAAACAAGCGCCCGCCTCACGACTGTGTTTTGAATTTGTCGAGTTCTTCTTTCAATGCAGAGGCCAGCACGTCCGGCTTGTTTTCATTTTCGCGGACGATTTTTTTGAGGCGAGAAATATGCTGGTTGAGCGATTCCAAAGCTTGATTAAATGCCTCGGCCACCGGCTGGGCCTCGTCATATTTTCTCAGCTTGCAGCGGACCGTGAGGTCGCCTTCTGAGAGGTCGTTTAAGACTCTTTGAAAGCGGAAGAGGGGGCCTGCGATTTTATGGGAAAGAAAAACAGTCCCCCAAGCAATCAAGAGGAGAAGGAGCAAGAGCTTCCCGGTGAGGTTTTGATTGGTTTTATCCAGGATCTCCCTGAAAACCTCTCGCTGACGCATACTGAGCCGTTCTGCCTGCCGAAAAAAAGAAAGCGGGGAGAATCCCTCCTCCGGCTGGGGCGACGGCCGGCGGGCCTCCTCATACTGTTCGAGACGGGTCGCCGTCAAAAGGTCGTTTCGGATCTGGTCGTCGGAGAAGGCATTCAGGACATTTCCCCAGATTCCGAAATAAATGGCGAGGAGAGAGGCCACCGTGACCACCAAGAGGGTGAAGGTGATGGTGAGCATGTAACGGAGCTGGAGGGGCCGGTCAATCAGGAACTGGCGCCGGCGCTCATTTTGCATAACTTCTCCTGTTTCAAGGTGTAACCCATCATAAAGGATTGCTAGGAAGGAGTCAAAAATATTAGATAATTACTCCCTGTGAAAATCAGCTTCCTCCAGATACAATAGGACGCTTTTTAAAGAAGAGGGACTGCCAAGGATGTGTGGAATTTTCGGCTACATCGGAGAGAAACAGGCCCTTCCGATCCTCCTCGAAGGACTCAGCCACCTCGAATATCGGGGCTATGATTCCGCAGGGGTGGCCTGTGTTAACGGGGACGGCTTAAGCCTTTTCCTTTTAAAGGAGAAGGGGAAACTTGAATTCCTCCGCCAAAGGGCGTCAGGCGCCGTGTGCGAAAGTTCAATCGGAGTCGGCCACACCCGCTGGGCCACCCACGGCGAGCCCTCCGAGACAAATGCCCATCCTCACGTCGATTGCCGGAATCGGCTCGCCCTCGTTCATAACGGCATCATCGAAAATCACGAATCCCTTCGAGAGCGGTTAAAGCAAAAAGGGCACCGGTTTCGTTCCCAGACGGACACGGAAGTCTTGGTTCATCTCATTGAGGAGTATGACCGCGGGGACATTGTAAAAGCCTTCCGGCAGGCGATTCGCGAGGCGCACGGCTACTTTGCCTTTGTTTTGTTATCAACCGGAGATCCCGGGAGGCTCCTTGTGTTTAAGCGCTCCAATCCTCTTGTCATCGGTCAGGGAAGGGGAGAAAACTTTGTGGCGAGTGATGTCCCGGCGCTCCTTCCTTATACTCGCGATGTCCTCTTTTTGAATGATGAGGAGTATGCCCTCATCGAGAGAAATCGGATTCAGGTTTTCTCGGTGGGGAACCGCACCCCTTTGAGAAGGAAACTTTCTCGAATCGAGTGGTCCGTGGCGGAAGCCCAGAAGGAGGGGTTTCCTCACTTTATGCTGAAGGAAATTTATGAACAACCCCGGGTGCTGGCGGACACCCTCAGCCGGCACCTCGATCCGAAGGGCCGGCTCCGGTTTGAATCTTTTGAGCCAAGGGTCGAGGCACGGCTCAGGCGCATCCGGAAGATTTTTGTGGTGAGCTGCGGAACGGCCTACCACGCGGGGTTGGTCGGCCGTTACATGATTGAGGAATACGCTAGGATCCCAACGGAGGTTCAGCCGTCGAGCGAATTTCGTTACAGCGATCCGATCGTGGGAAAAGACGATGTCGTCGTGCTCATCACGCAGTCCGGAGAGACGGCCGATACACTGGCGGCGCTCCGGGAGGCAAAGGCGAAGGGCGCTTTCACGTTGGCGGTGGTCAATGTGGTCGGAAGCACGATTGCACGAGAGGCGGACCTTGTGGTTTACACGCACGCCGGACCGGAAATCGGGGTGGCCTCCACAAAGGCCTATTGCGCCCAGTTGATGACGTTGGTTTTCTTCGCCCTTTATCTGGCCCAAGTGAGGAGTCAAATTCGTCCGAGCGAATTGAAATCTCTCGTTGAAGAAATTCGGAAGCTCCCCGCTCACGCCCGGAAGATTCTCGGCGTTGATTCGATCATTAAAGGTTGCGTCCAGAGATACTATCAACGGAAAAATTTCCTTTACCTCGGCCGGGGCTACAATTTTCCGAATGCCCTCGAGGGGGCTTTGAAACTCAAGGAAATTTCCTACGCCCATGCCCATGGGTATGCGGCAGGGGAGATGAAGCACGGCCCCATTGCGTTAATCGATGAGGAGCTGCCGGTCCTCTGCATTGCCCCCCATTCAAAGACGTATGAGAAAATGGTCTCCAACATCGAAGAAATTCGGGCACGGAGGGGGCAAGTGATCGCGATTGGGACGGAGGGGGATGAAACCTTAAAGAAGCTCTCGTACGAGTTCTTTCCGATTCCGCGGGTCCCGGAGATTCTCTCCCCAATTTTAACCGCCGTTCCCCTCCAGCTTTTTGCCTATCAAGTGGCGGTGATGAATCGCCGGGACGTTGACCAGCCGAGGAACCTCGCTAAGTCCGTCACCGTGGAATAGCGAGGGCCCCCATAACCCCCGAATTTTCAAGGCGATAAGGTCCTTGACAAAAAGAAGGGGTCTGATTATCATTCCCCCCGGCTTTAGGAATTGCGCCCTCTTACCGATCTACAATACCTAGGGTTGAATTAGGGCCAATCATCTGATAATTAGTGTAATAGAGAACCTCGACGAGGGAGGTCTGTCTCTATCGGGCTTTTTAAAGTCAGTGAGTTTGTCTCTCATCGTTCTTTGATAACGAGTTTTGAGCAAAGCCGATCGTAGCCATTGAGGTCAGATTCTCTAACCTTTTTTTGGAGAGTTTGATCCTGGCTCAGAAC
>CAYJTI010000053.1:0-8616 GCA_964373135.1 uncultured bacterium
AAGCGTGTGATTCCCTCTGATGGTTTCTTTCAGACCACCCCGTAGCGCACACTTAAGTGTGCGCTACGGGGGCAACGCAGGTTTAAACCTGCGCTACGGGATGATTATAGATCATGGCCGTTTTTGAGGAATTAAGAAACGAGCTTCTTGAAGGGGGTGAGATTTCCCGGCCCGAAGCCCTCGAGCTGATTTTCCTCGAACGACCGAACGATATCGACGAACTTGTCGCTCTCGCCGGCGAAGTGACCCGATTTTTCCACGGCCGAGAAGCCACCCTTTGCTCCATCCTGAATGCCAAAAGCGGGCTTTGTCCCGAAGACTGTTCGTTTTGCGCTCAATCCGTCAAATTTAATACCGGCGTCAAAAGGCACCCGCTCCTTGAAACCCCTGCCGTGATTGAGAATGCTAAGCGGGCCGAAGAGATTGGGTCGCACGAGTTTTGCCTTGTGACCTCGGGGGCTCAATTGTCGCCGGGAGAGTTCGAAAGACTCCTCGGGATCTTGAGGGAATTGAGGAAAGAGGTTTCCCTCCAGCTGGATGTCTCCATTGGTTTTCTCACGGGGGAGCAGGCGAAACAGTTGAAAGAGGCAGGAGTCACTCGTGTGAACCACAATCTGCAAACTTCCGCTCAATTTTATTCCGAGGTCGTAACCACTCATTCTTATTCAGATCGAATTCGGACGCTCGAGGCCCTCCGAGCGGCCGGCCTTGAGATTTGTTCCGGCGTGATTCTTGGCCTTGGAGAGAGTCGTCAGGATCGGATCGACGCCGCCTTCGAACTCAGGAATTTTCAACCGGAATGCGTGCCGATTAATTTGTTAGATCCCCGGCCCGGGACCCCGCTGGCCTCGAACGATCTCCTCGATCCCCTTGAGATTATCAAGACAATCGCCGTCTTCCGGTTGATTCTCCCTCGGACCAATCTCCGGCTTGCGGGAGGCCGACGAGTGCAGCTGGGCGCCTTCCAGAAGTTAGCCTTGGCGGCCGGCATCAATGGTCTCATTGTGGGAAAATTGCTGACAACGCCGGGAAGTCCCCTTGAAGAGGATTTGGAAAATTTGAAGGAAGCAGGCTTTGAGGTTTCAGCGAGGGGAGAGCGGCCATCGTGAAAATCGAAAAGATTTACGTTGATCAGGAATCAGAGCAAGATCCCCTGACGATTCGTGTTTTAAAGAGGCTCTCGGGAATCCCTGTGGTTCGAGTTTCGAATCGGGATTACTCCTACTTCATCAAAACGACACGGAGAATCTCCCTCACCACGGGAAAAAGGTGCCTTTGGCTCACCCGATTCCGTGGGAATTTCGTCAAGCCGTGTCCTGGCACGGACCGAAGCTACCTTTGCTGCAATTACTGGGTCATCAATGCCCAAATGAACTGTCCCCTTGACTGTTCCTACTGCATCCTTCAAAGGTATTTAAACTTTCCGCTCATCACGATCTACACCAACATTGAAAGGATTCTTGAAGAAATTGACCTTCTCCAAAAGAGCCGGCCGGGACGATTGCTCAGGATCGGAACGGGCGAACTAACCGACAGCCTCGCCTTGGACCCCTTTACCGAGGTGAGTCAGTTTCTGATTCAAAACCTGGCTTCCAAACCGTTGCTCTTGGAGCTCAAGACCAAAACCGATTTCGTGGGTCACCTTCCAACGATTCAAAGGCGGAATGCGGTGGTTTCTTGGTCGGTCAATCCTGAGGAGACGATTAAAGCCGAGGAACACAAGTCTGCCCCCCTCAGAGCCCGCCTCGACGCTGCCCTGTGTGCGATCTCGAAGGGCTACCGGGTCGGTTTTCATTTTGATCCTTTGATTGATCTTCCGGAATGGGAAAAAAAGTATCAAGCGGGTGTGGAGGCACTTCATCGTTCCATTCCCGAAAAAGAGGTAGTCTGGGTGAGTCTTGGAAGTTTTCGTTTTCCGCCCGGCCTTGACGAGGTAATTAGGAAGCGATTTCCTAGCAGCCAGGTGACCACCGGTGAACTCATTCGAGGGCTCGACGGCAAGATGCGTTATTTTCGGCCGATTCGGACGGCCGTCTATCGAAAGATTTATTCCTGGATGAGGGAAAGATGGAAGAAAGTCTTTATTTACCTCTGTATGGAAAGTGACGTAATTTGGAAAGAGACAATGGGTTTTTCGCCCGAAGACAATCACCGCCTTGATTACCTTTTTCACGAAAGCCTGTATGCTCGCTTCCCGGACCTTGAACTCGACAAACCCGAGAGACGTTACTATGCCGGAAACTGAATTTATTGAGAGAGTTCGGTTTCGCCGGCTCCACCTTTACCTGATTAAACCTTCGAAGTATGACGATGATGGTTATGTGATTCGGCATTGGAAGGGGGTGCTCCCGAGCAATTCCCTGGCTTGTCTTTATGGGTTAAGCGAAGACGTGAGAAGGCGCCAGCTCTTCGGGCCGGACCTTGAATGGAAGATTGAATTGATTGACGAGACGGTTCAGAAGGTGAATGTCAAAAAAATTGTGAACTCAAGCCGGCGGCCGGGGACGAAGGCCGTCATTTGCCTCGTGGGGGTCCAGTCGAATCAGTTCCCACGGGCGAGTGATCTCGCCCTCCGCTTTCGAGAAGCCGGTCTTGACGTTTTAATCGGGGGGTTTCACGTGAGTGGAGTTTTCGCCATGGGCTCCGAGTTACCTCGAGAAATCAAAGCACTTCAGGAACAGGGAGTGATTCTGGTGGCGGGAGAGGTGGAGGGGCGCTGGGAATTGATTCTCAAAGACGCAATCTGTGGGCGCCTCCAGCCGGTTTACAATTTTCTCGCCGCCCCACCCGATCTTGAAGAGGCCCCCCTGCCTCAAATCGCCCAAGGACTTTTGAAACGATACGCTGTCCGCCATTTTGCAACGCTTGACTGCGGCCGGGGATGTCCCTACCAATGCAGTTTTTGCACCGTCATCAACGTGCAGGGACGGCGGATGCGGTTTCGAGGGGTGGACGATATTATGAATCTGATTCGGGAGAATTTCCGCCGCCACCAAATCCGGCATTACTTTTTCACCGACGACAACTTCAGCCGGAACAAGAACTGGGAAAATATTTTTGACGGCATGACTCATCTCCGTGAGGAAGAAAATCTGTCCGTCTCTTTTATGATGCAGGTCGACACCCAATCGTATCGAATTCCAAATTTTGTTGAGAAGGCCGCCCGGGCCGGCTGCCGGCAAGTGTTTATCGGGGTCGAGAGTCTCAACGAGGGAAACTTAAAGGCGGCCCGCAAGACACAAAACTCGACGGAGCACTTTAAGGAATTGACGCAGGCCTACCACGAGGCCGGGATTGTGACCCACCTTGCCTACATTATTGGTTTTCCCTTTGACAGCCGAGCGTCGGTTCAAGCAGATATCGAGCGGCTTCAGGCAATGCTGGGGGCGGAACAGGCCTCTTTCTTTATGTTGACCCCCCTTCCCGGCTCGATGGATTACCGGGGCCTCAAGGAGCGGGGGACCATTTTAGATGCGGACCTTAATAACTATGACTCTTTTCACGAGACCCTTCGGCATCCGCAGATGAGAGGGGGCGAATGGACTCAAGCCTATCGAAATGCCTGGCAGAGTTTTTACGGCGTGGAGAATATGAAAGAGATCCTGAAAAAAGCTCAGCCCGAGAGATATTGGAACATCTTTTCGAATTTCATCTGGTATAAGAATGCCGTCCAGGTGGAAGGCGGGCATCCGATGGTGCATGGTTTCTTCCGGCTTAAGGGCCGGCGTGAGAGGCGGCCTGAGTATGCGATGGAGGGCCGCATCGAATATTTTAAACGCCGGGTTCGGGACCTCTGGCAGACTTTAAGGGGGTGGGTCAAGCTGGCGCTTGAGATGGAAGAGGTTTGGCTTCGGACCCGGCCCAGAAGCGCCCTGGAGGAACGGGTTGTTTTCGAATTGGCCGAGCTTCAAAAACGGGCCGCCGAATGGCGGAGCCTTCGCTTGACAGAGCTCGAACTCCTCTACGAAAGGGCCATTGCCGCTCTGAGGGCGTCGTCAAAGGGAAAAGATTTCCTGCGCCTCAAGATCCCTTCCCGCATTCAACTTTGGTTTCGGAAATGGAACGTGTTTTCAGATTCGCTCACCTTCACCCGGGTTCCGATGGAGCGTTTCTGGAGAAATGTCTGGGGCTTGTTCAAACAAGGAGAGATTCACCGCATCGCCTACCACAAACTTCTTTTTATGGGTGTCCGAGAGGCCGTACTCTTCAGCCAATTTCTTCTTTGCTTCGTGAGACGCTCCGTGGCCGTTGCCTGAAGATGAAAAAACCTTCTAGTAAGCCGTTTGGCAAATTCCGGGTCGGTTTTCCCCTCACCCTTTACCCTCTCCCCCGAAGGGGGAGAGGGAAGGGTGAGGGGGTTAAAACCAGGTACGAATTTATCAAACAGCGTACTAGGATTAAGTCATCCGCCGTGAGCAAGCTCTTGGGCTTTCGATTGGTTAAAACGGGGCGTGGGCGCTCGGAGTGTGTGATGCGGATGAAGAAAGAACACGTGAACACCATCGGCACCATTCACGGAGGCATTCTCTGTGACCTCTCCGATGCGGCGATGGGCTACGCTTTTACCACGCTTCTTGCGCCAGGGGAGAGGGGGGTGACGGTTGAGTTCAAGATTAATTTTCTCAAGCCTGCGCTTCCTGGAGACCGGTTGCGTGCTTCAGCGAAGGTGATTTCAAAGGGGAAGAGCCTCGGTTATATAGAGTGCGAAGTCCGGGACGTCAGAGGCCGGCTCATTGCAAAAGCCGCCAGCACGTGCAAGTCCCGTTGGGAATGATTATTTCCCTCAATCGGAATGATTTTCTCTATCGATTGGATGATTTCTACGTTCCATGATATTTTTCACAAACAGGAGGAAGATCAATGGCCAAATTACAGTTAAAAGGCGGAAGGCAGCGGGAAGCCCAAAAGCAATGTGAGTCAGTTAACCAGGAGGAAGTGTCAAAGCTCGCTTACGAACTTTATCTCAGACGGGGCGCCGGCCACGGCAACGACTGGTCCGACTGGTTTAAGGCCGAGGCCCAACTGAAGACTCGCTAGTCCCCCTAACGGCAGGGGACGGCGGCAGGTTTTCAATCCCAGAAAGCTCAAGTTTTTTTGGCCCTTCACCCGATATACTAGAAAGCGATGGGTGATTGGACACGATGGGTCTTATCATTAGTCCTCGTTACAATAGGGATTCTTATCGGGGTTGCCGGTCACACGTTCCACTATGCCAAAGGAACGTCTTATTTGAGTGACAACCCGATGGCCTGCGTGAACTGTCACGTGATGCAGGATCAGTATGATTCCTGGGTCAAGTCAAGTCATCACGCCGTGGCAGCCTGCAACGATTGCCACATCCCCCACACCTTCCCAGAGAAATACTGGGTGAAATTGAGGAACGGCTGGAATCACTCAAAGGCCTTTACCCTCCAGAATTTTCCCGAGCCGATTCGGATTACTCCAAAGAATTTAGAGGTCCTGCAAGGTAACTGCGTGCATTGCCACGAAGTCCTGGTCAGCGAAATTGTGGGACATCGGGGGGTCCTCACGGCAAGACAGCGCTGCACAGAGTGCCACCGTTCTGTGGGCCATATGAATCTGTAGGAAGGGAACCATGCGAAAAATTTTTGGGTATCTTCTGGTCATTGCCTTGACGGCCGCTCTGACGTGGGCGGTCACGGCCCTACTCACCAATATCCAGGAACGTAAGCTTGAGGGTCAATTTCGGCAAATCAAATTGGTAGAGTTGACGGAAGAAACGATCGATCCTGCCGAATGGGGAAAGAATTTTCCCCGGGAGTATGACGGCTACAAGCAGACCGTCAAAACGGCTCGGACCCGATACGGCGGAAGCGAATCCATCTCGAAACTTGATGAACGTCCGGTGTGGCGGCGGATCTTTTCGGGCTATCCCTTCGGTGTCGATTATCGGGAAGAACGGGGTCACGCCTATTCCTTAGACGACCAGAAGAACACGCTTCGCACGAAGCAATTCAAACAGCCGGGGGCGTGTCTTCTCAGTGTCATGCGGGCGGGATAAAGCTTGTTTACGAAACTGTCGGAGCCGGAGATCTCGAAGCGGGGTTCGCAAAGGTGAATGCGATGCCGCTTGAAGAAGCTTGGAAGTATGTCAGCCATCCGGTTGCCTGTATTGACTGTCATGATCCCAAAACCCAGGAATTGCGGGTGACACGGCCCGGATTTCTGAATGCGATTAAGGAATTAAAGAAGACGGAAGGGATTGACCCTTACGATCCCAACACGATGGCCACGAGGCAGGAGATGCGCACGTTTGTCTGCGCCCAGTGTCACGTCGAGTATTACTTCAAGGGGCCGGAAAAATTTCTTACCTATCCCTGGGCGAAGGGCGTCAAGATGGAAGAGATTGAAGCGTATTACGACGAGGCCGGTTTCAAGGATTGGACCCACGCTGAAACCGGGGCGCCGGTTTTAAAAGCCCAGCACCCTGAGTTTGAGATGTGGAGTCAAGGGATCCACGCCCGTAGCGGCGAAGAAAGAAGGAGTATCTGAGGAAGCCTTGAAGCCGGCTTTCGAAATGCAGCGAAAGGCCCAGTGGCGGCTTGATTTTGTTTCGGCCGAGAACTCGATGGGTTTTCATGCACCCCAGGAAGCGGCCCGGATCCTAGCGGAAGCGATCGATTATGCCCGGCAAGGCCAGCTTCTTGTGCGAGAGGAGATGAAGTGAACCGCTGGGAATCGTCATTGCGAGTCCTTGGCACTGACGTCGTCAGTGCCAAGGGCGAAGCAATCTCACCCTTGAGATTGCTTCGCCCTTGCTGCCTGCGACGCAGGCAGCAAGGACTCCTCGCAATGACTGTTTTGTTAGGTGTGTCATTTCTTCTTTGCGGCTGGCAGTCGTCCGTCTGGGCTGACATTCCCGAAGGTGACTCCTGCGTCGCCTGCCACACGGTGAGGTGGGAGGAAGTGAATACTAGTGTCGACTCCCGGCAGGGAATTTACTGCAATAGCTGTCACGGCGGGGATCCAACCCAAGCCGAAAAGGGACTTGCGAAGGCGCCCGGCACCGGCTACATCGGGATTCCCGATAAAAAGCAGCTCGTTGAAACTTGCGGCGCCTGCCATGCGAATGTGGAGACGATGAATTTCTACGGCATCCGGACCGACCAGCTGGCCCGTTATAAAACCAGCATGCATGGAAAAAAACTTTTTGGCGAGGGGGACACCCGAGTCGCAGGCTGCAGCGATTGCCATGGTTACCATGATGTCGTGGCGGTGAGCGATCCGGCAAGCCCGGTTTATCCCATGAACCTTCCCAAGACCTGTGACCACTGTCACGGCAATGAAAAATTGATGTCTCATTACGATATGCCGACGGACATTTTCGAAACTTATCAGGCGAGCGTTCACGGGAAAGCTCTGTTTGAGAAAAAGGATTTGTCGGTCGCCCACTGTGCGAGCTGCCATGGGAGCCACGGCGCCGTTCCCCCGGGCGTCAAAGACATCAGCGACACGTGCGGAAAGTGTCACATCAATGAGAAGAAATATTTTCTTGAAAGCGTTCATGCCCGGCCAATGCAGGAAGGAAAGTTCTCGCAATGTGTTTCTTGTCACGGCAATCACGGCGTCCAGCATGCCGGCAAGTGGTTGTATCAAGAAGCGTGCGTGAACTGTCACGAGGCGGGAAGCACGGCAGCCAAGAAGAGCGGGGAGATTTTTGAAATCCTAAGGAAATCGGATGAAGAGCTCAAGACGGCTGAGGCCTTGGTGAAGCGGGCCGCCATCGAGGGTATTTTTGTGGAAGAAGAGACCGGGGCTCTGGAAGAGGCGAAAACCAATGTGATTTCAATGGCCCCGCTCCAGCACTCTCTTTCCATCGAGCGGATTTCCGAACTTTACGAGAAATTCGAAGCGGTGGCACGGGATATTCAGGCGAGGGTTCACCGGAAACGGCAGTTACTTAAGTGGCGGAAAGCCGCTCTTATTCCTGTTTGGGTCTTCGTCGTGGTGATGGCGGCCGCCTTGTGGGCCAAATATCGGCGGCTCAAGAGGAGTCAGAGCGACAGAGGACCGGATGGATAATCAAAGGTTTTCCCGCCGGGATTTTCTGGATTGGTTAATTCGTGGCGGACTCTTGACCACGCTTGCGGCGATGCTCGCCCCGGCTCTTGCTTATCTTTGGCCCGTCACCCGCCGGGGCCCCTTAGGGGGAACGGTCGAAGTGGGACGGGAAGATGAGATTCCGGTTTGGTCGTCAAAGAAAGTTGTCTTGGGAGGAAGTGCGCTTCTCGTTGTCAGGACGCCGAAAGAATTCAAGGCCTTTTCTGCGATTTGCACGCATTTGGGGTGTGTGGTTCTTTGGGAGAGTGTCAAAAAGGAAATCGCCTGCCCCTGCCATGCCGGATCTTTCGATCTTGAAGGGAGGGTGGTCGCCGGCCCGCCGCCTCGACCCTTGGCGGTGTATCCGGTGAGTGTCATCGATGGCAAGGTCATGGTGAAAATTTAAATGATTAAAGACCGCATCCGACCCTGGCTCGCCGAACGTTTTGATTTGGAAAAAATCAAAGCACCCATCAAAGAACAGCTTGAGTAACCGCTTCAGAAAAATGTCGGATGGTTTCATACCCTCGGTAGCATGTCCCTTTTTCTTTTTGT
>CAYJTI010000054.1:0-369 GCA_964373135.1 uncultured bacterium
CTCGGAGGGCCCCAAGGTCTTCGGGGAGTTCTCCCGATGAAACGTTTGGGGAAAGTTCCTGGGCGTCGGACTGAGGGGTCTTAAGGTGTTAAGAGGTGAGTAAAGAGAGAATGACCATAAGGGAAATGGCACGACTTAGTGAACTTATTGAAAAAGTTTCGATCTTCATTGCCTGCTGTGAGTTCTGAGAATTTACACCGTGATTTCCTGAAAGGATAACACGCGGGTTCTGGAAATCAAGAATTATGAGTTTTCAAACATGCACGAAATAGCAACCCCTAACAATCCCTAGTCACGTCCGACCCACGAGCTCCAAGCAAGAGCAGGAGTAGGTCACACTTAAGTGGCGGCCTGCTCGGGGAGAAATGA
>CAYJTI010000054.1:379-8611 GCA_964373135.1 uncultured bacterium
AATGAGATCCGGACCGCCTAGCGGGTCAGTTCGCTGAGTTTTCTTCTCAATCGCTGCCGGCTCTTGGGGAGGTGCCGCTTGAGTTCATTCATCTCGCGAAGCCACTCGAGCTTCCTCTTGGCAGGGATTTTCATAAGCCGCAGCAACCTTTCCTTTTCGGTCTCCCAACCCGTCTTCATCGCTTCCTTTCGAGCTCCTTGAGAATCTCCAATTCTCTAATATCCAATAGGTCCACCGCTCTCTGGGCCTTCCTCTTCATTTTAATCAGGTGGTCAATCGAAATAACCGGAAGCGAGAGTTCCCCCACCTTGACGGAAACCGAGTCTTTCCTAGCGGCCCCGAATGAAACGGGTGATTCGATAATGATATCGACTTCCTTAAATTCAGTATCTTTGTAGAACTTAAAGGCCTTCGTGTGTTTCTCGCGAATCCACTCTCGTCGTAGCTTTGGATTCGCAATCCCCATCGGGTCCACCGGCTGGCGGACCCGATACCCTTGTTTTTTTAGAATCCCCACCCCCCTCGCTAGGTTTGGGTCGCTCATCTCGACAAGGATATCAAGATCGGCGGTATTCCTGAATGCCCCGTGAAGGTTAAGGGCAATCCCTCCCACAAGGACATATTTCACCTTCTGCCTTTGAAACTCCCTCAAAACTTCCTCGTAGATAATCATCCAACCCTCAACCCTTCGCAGGCCAGAATATTTCTTGAACTTCGTTCGTGGGCGTCAGCCGCTTCGCCAGACGTGCTCGCGTCTCGTCGAGCCACTGCAAACGTTCTCCGGTCGTTAGGCGAGAAAATTGTTTACGGGTTCCGGGCGTCACGGCTAGCGTGGACTTTTTCTTCCTGTTCATTCCGGAGGACCCCCCCTCACCCTAACCCCCTGCGGGGACTGCTTCGCTGCCCTCTCCCCAAAGGGAGAGGGGAAGATACGTTTGCCTGTCCCCTTAAAGGTGCCTGTCCCCTGGTTCACTGGTTCAGATTTCGCCACGCCGAAACATCTCCCAGACTTTTTTGGTCTTCCCCCTCAAGGCCTTGTACGTAAATTGGTTTGCGGCCTCGAGCCAGTTCAGCTTATCTTTTGCAGACAACCGGCTGTAAGCGAGGATATCCTTCGCGGTACAGTAATACCGAAACCCTTTCTTCCTCACAGCCTCCCCTTAACGCTTTGCGCTATCTTGAGGGCCTCAATATCCGAAAGATCCTGTTGCCGAGAGGCGTTCCGCTTCATCTCTATGAGGTGTTTAATCGAGACGACATTGACTCGTAAACGACCTGCTTGAACCTTGATTCTTTCCTTTTTTGCCGCGGCAAAAGAAATAGGAGTGTCGGTTAAAATATCGATCTCTTCAAAGGGTGATTTGGGATTAAAAAGCGTGAAGGCCCTCATCCCTTTTTCTTCTTTCCACTTGGCCCAATTCTTTGTATCTAAAAATTCACTCAGCCTCACGGGAGCTCTCGGCCGATATCCTAGAGACTCCAAAGCCTTCCCCAAGCGAGCAAGATTTTTCTTAGAAGTGTCCACAAGGATATCAAGGTCTTTCGTGTACCGAGGTACCCCGTGGAGATTGACCGCAATCCCCCCGGCAATCAGGTAATCAACCTTCATTTTGTGGAGTGTTTTGAAGACGGTTTCGTAATACATTTTGGCGTCGATTATACGGCAGGCCGGAACTAAATTCTATTTCAGGAGTAGGTCAGGACCCCACTCACCCTGACCCTCTCCCCAAAGGGAGAGGGGAAGATACGTTTGCCTGTCCCCTTAAAGGTGCCTGTCCCCTGGTTCGTAATGCAAAAGATAATCGCGGAGGGCTTCGATCTGTTTGGCGGTGTCGCCGCCCAAGACATCTTGCGCCGGAGTCTGGCCGTCTGGAAAAAAGGTGGGCATCATGGTGCCAGGCTCGAGGACCTGCGGGTCTTTGAGCCATTCGACAATCCATCGGGGTTTCAGGCGATCTTTGGCGAGCGTCAAGTCAGGGGCCAGGAAGGAGGCGCCGAGCGTCCCAGCTTTGGCCGGCTCGTGACACTTCGCGCACTGGAACATTTGAAAAAGCTGCTTTCCGCTAGCGAACTCCTCCGGGGTCGGCTTTGCCTCTCCAACCGCTTTCTCTTCTTCATAAAGTTCCTCAACCCCCGAAAGCAACGTAAAGTAGCGGACAAGTCGGATCAATTCCTCGTGGTGAAATCCAAAAGTCGGCATCCGGAATTTAAGCCACGGCCGGATGGTCGTGGGATTCTTTAAGAAATGATAAAGCCAGGTGTCTTGAACCTTGGCGCCCTCTCCTTCCAAAGACGGCGGTCGAAGACCCGGATCCTCAAGAAGCTCTTTGACCTTTCCTCCCTGGCCTTCAAGGAGATGACAGCCTTGACAGTTCAGTTTGGTTACGAGGAGTCGGCCGGATTCCACCTCAAGTTCCTTAAGGTTGAGCCTTCTCTGCATCTCAAGCGGAATCGGTTCGTCCACAAGGCTCAAAAGAAAAGTGGTGAGCGCCTCGGCCTCTTCGTCCGTAAAGCCAAAATCAGGCATCTTGAGTTTTTCAAAATAATCGCGGATTTTCCCTTCGTCAAAACTCCTGGGCTGCTTCAATTTTTGGAAAAACCAGGCCTGACGGGTCCTTTCAATCGGCACAAAACCAAAATCAAGCCGTTCCACTTCTTTCGATCCCTCATGGGAAAGCTCGGTGCCGATCGGCTTTGCCTCCTTAAAGCCCGGGATGTTGTGGCAGCCGAAACAGCCCTGGTTGGCGATCATTTTCTCGCCCAAGTAAAGGAATTTCGCCTCGGGGTCCATCTTCTCGAGTTCTTCCTGGGCTTGGTCGAGGCGCAGCTTGTTTCTCATGAAGAGGATGACCATCTCATCAACCACTTCGGGCTTGGCTTCAGGAAGGGGCTGCTTGTCAAAGCCCTCGTTTCTGAGTGTCCCAAGGTAGGCCACCAGATGCGACGCCTCCTCATCCGTAAGCCTCAGATCGGGCATGCGTGTCTCCTCGTGGTAATGTTTGGGATTTTTGAGCCAGGTGTAAAGCCATTCCGCCGTGGTTTTCGAGCCTGTCCCGTAAAGGTTCGGACCGAAATCGTTAACCCCGTAATCCCCCACCGAGTGGCAGCCGAGACAGCCGACTTCCTTCAATAACCTCTCCCCGATTTTTGGATCTCCTTGAACGGGAGGAGGGGTCAGCTCAAGCGGCTTGGAGTGCTTCACAAGATAAGCGGCGATCCCTTGAATCGCTGCGACATTTTTCTCACGGTCCTCCGGAGAATTGGTATTGCTCAGGTGGAAAATTCTTGGCATCTGGGTCGTCGGACGAAAGGCCTTCGGATCCTGAAGCCAGCGGATGACCCACGCCTTGTCCACCTTGCTTGCCAGGTGCTCAAAACTCGGCCACACCTTCCAACGCTCCTCAAAGCCTTCAATCTTGTGACAGGCAAAACAGCCGTAGGTTTGGACGAGGCGTCTTCCTCGGTTCAGCTTTTCGGCGTGCGGGATCTCAACGACTCCCTTGTGACACTTGGCACAAGCAGCCTCCACGTGATTGAGAGGCAGCATCTTCGCTTCCCACTTTTCAAGGACATGCCAGCCATATTTCTTCTCCCACTCCTTGGCCTCGGCCGGATTTTGAGGGGTGTGGGCGGAGTCTTTGAAACTGACCGAGTGGCCGTTGCCGCCGTGGCAGATCGTACAGCCAAATTTCTCAAGGGCGTGCGGTGAATCGGAGCCGACGAAAAGATCAAGCTTGGGGTGGGTCCGGAAAGGCTGGGGCGCCTCTTCAAATCCTTTCTGGTCAATCCCAAGGTGACAGGTCGTGCAGCGGTCCACCTTCTGGACCTTTGTAAAATGGTAATCATCATAAAGATCCTCAAGGACCACCTGTTGGATTTGAAGGGTGGGCCGGAGGAAATCAAGCATCGGCAGATTGAGAAGTTCTTTCGCGAGGCTTGGCTTCGCGCTTTTGAGGCGGATGAGCGAGAGGTCAATTTCCCGGGTGAGGCGCTCGATCTCCTTTTCCAATTTTTCCTCATCCGACCTGAGGAGGGCAACCGCCTCCTCTTTCTCTTCTTTTGCCTTCTCGATCCTCTCCACTTCAAGCTTAGCGGCGTCAAGTCGGGGGTGAAGTTCCGTGAGTTTCTTTTCGTAGGCTGCCGCCCGGGAGTCTTTGTGGGCCCGGGCTTCCTCAAGGAAATATTTGTAGGAGTCCTGATACTGCTTGAGGTCTTGATAGCGGGAGCGGGCCTTCACGAGTTCGGTGTCGAGCGAGTGGATTTCTTTTTCGAGTTTTCGGTATTCGGGCTTTTTTGCCTTGAAGGATTTCTCGGCCTCCTCCTTTTCCTCCTCAAATGCCACAAGTTTCTCCCGGTCGAGCTTCTCCTGGGCTCGTTTGAGCTCGGCCTGGGCTTGCTCATATTTGAGGCGCATAAACTTGCGCTGCCACCCCTTCCATTCGCGCGCATAGTCCTGCCCGACCGTCAGAATGAGGGAAAGGGTCAAGGTGATTCCGGCGAGCGCAAACCAGATGAAGGTCTTCTGGACGCTGTAAAGCGACGGGGAAGCTTTCTCAGGCACGGGAAAAGGGGACAGGCACCTTTAGGGGGACAGGCAAACGTGTTCGCATCAGATGTTGAAGAAGAATTCGGGGATGGCCACGAGGTATTTCAAATTAAAGGCCCACCTCAGATACATCTTGATGGGGAGGGCCAGCATCGTGAGAAAAAGAATCATCAGAATGGAATAGCGAATGGCGTCGAGCCGGGTATGAATCCCTTTGAATAAAGTCTTCGAGAGGAGCCACGGGATGAGGGTGTAGTAAGCGACGAGCACCGCAAAGCCGGGGAGTTCCCGGAGGAGCCAAAATTTTGGCAGCCCCCAGCCAAGCCATTTAATCCAGAAATATTCGGAAAGGTTCACATTCAGAAGCGGCACCACCTTGTGGACATCCCAATATTCAAAGGGGCCGAAAAAGTTCCAGTTGGGGCCCCTGAGAAAGGTCCCGAAGCAAATCAAGAGAATCCAAAGAATCCAGAATCCGAAGAGGAAGCTCGTAATCGCAAAGCGCCGGCCCTTAAACGAATAGAAACCCGATGCCTTCGGGTCCTTATCCATATAAGGAATGGCGCAAAGCCCGAGAATGATAAAGGTCGGGAGGAGGACGCCCGCAATCCAGGGGTCGAAATAGACAAGCATCTCTTGAAGCCCCAAGAACTACCACGGCGCCTTGCTCGGGTTGGGCGAAATGGTCGGATTGGCCGGCTCCTCAAGCGGCGCCTTTAAGAGGAGGGACCAGACGACCAGGCCGATGGCGTAGAAAAGGGCCACGACAAACTCAATAAAAATGAGGTAGGGAAAGACGAGGACTTTTTCGTTCGTCTCGGTCTGTTCAATGGTCGGCTTCCCCTCGGCCATCCGCCGGTCATTTTCGGTCGCCTTTCGAAGCGCATACCACGTGAAATAGCCGAAGATGAAGATCATCGAGACAATCGGCACATTGTCCGGCGCCGTCACAATCCGGCGGAAGTTCACGTCGGTCAAGCCCACGCCAAAAAAGGCGAGGACCAGGGCGAGCGCACTTCCGGCCACCCACTTGTTGACAAACAACCGAGGGAAGGCGAGGACGAGTGCGAAGACGGCAATCGCCGAGCTGAAAATCGTCACGGGCGACGCAAACGAATTGACCGCTTCCTTAAATGTTTCGACCATAGGGTACCGGTTCTCGCGAACCGGTTCTGCCGAACCGGTTCTGCAGGGGACAGTTTACAAACTTGTAAAGTGTCCCCTGCAGAACCGGTACCGCCTCATAATGGGCCACTGATGCCGCCATCCTTTCGGATTCGCCAGAAGTGGACCGCCATCAAAATCACGGCCACGGCCGGAATCGCGACGCAATGGAGAATGTAGAAGCGGAGCAAGGCCGCCGCCCCGACGAACCGGCCGCCCAAGAGCGCGAAGCGGACGTCGCTTCCGGAGTGAATTAATTGAATATCTCCGAGGCTCAAGAGACTCGCTCCCGGTCCTTCGTGCCCCAAAAAGGGTGTGGCGCGCGCCATATTGCTTCCCACCGTAATCGCCCACATCGCAAGCTGGTCCCACGGGAGGAGATACCCCGTGAAGCTGAGAAGCATCGTGAGCACCAGAAGCATCACGCCAATCACCCAGTTAAATTCCCGGGGCGGCTTGTAGGAGCCGGTCATAAAGACCCGAAACATATGGAGCCAGACCGTGATAATCATGGCGTGCGCGCCCCACCGGTGAAGCTCGCGCATGATGCCGAACGGCACATGTTCGCGAAGCGCTATGATGTCGTTGTAGGCGTATTCCACCGTCGGCCGGTAATAAAACATCAAAAGGATCCCGCTCACGACGAGCGTGAGAAACACAAAAAAGGAAAGGCCTCCGGCACACCAGGTGAAACCGAATCGGGCGCCTGACTTTCTGACCTTGACCGGATGAAGGTGAAAGAAGACATTGGTGAGAACCGTGAGCGCCCGGTCCCGCTCGTCCGTGGAGTAGCCGTGGCGGAACATCGACTTCCAAAGCTGGCCCCGCTGAAACGACTTCCACTTCTCACCCCAGTTCGGCATTTTGGGGAGAGGGATTGGAAACTTCTTTTCCGGCAGCTCAGGTCCTGGCGCTTGTGTCTCTGTCATCGATTACCGCCTCCATCCACGTATCCCACCGTCATTCTGAGCCCGCCACGCTTCGCGGCAGGCGAAGTGAGCCCGTTTTGCCTGTCCCCTGAAAGGAGCCTGTCCCCTTTTACTTCAACGCTAAAAAGGCACCGGGGTCGCTCCACTGGCCCTTCTCCTGTTGATACCTTTTACTTTTGTCAATGACGATCTGGCCGTCTTCACCCAAATAAATGCAGACTCGCTCCAGGGGGCGGGGCGCGGGCCCTTCAAAATTGATGCCGCTTGAATAAAAGCCGCTCCCATGACAGGGGCATTTGAATTTATTTTCGCCCCCGAGCCAATTGGGCGTGCAGCCGAGGTGGGTGCAGACCGCGAGGATGGCGAACATCCCCTCCGCCGTCTTCACAATCCAGACGCCGAACTTTTCCTTCCACCGCTCATCGACCCCGGGTTCATAATCGTCAGGGTAGCCCGCCTTGAAGGACATCTTGGGCTCAAAGAGAACATTGGGAAACATGAACCGGGCCACAAGCGACAACGCCCCGAGGGTCGCCGCCGTGAAACTCACCCAGGCCACGGTGAACCAGGAGAAAAATTGCCGGCGGGTCATCTTCTGCCCGTAAGGCGGATAAGGGGGTGTGGCCGGCGTCGGCCGGCCGAGCGGTTCTTCAGGCATCGGCCGTCTCCCGAACCGGTTCTCCCAGAACCGGTACCGAACCGGTTCTGACGGAACCGGTACCGAGAGCTTTAAGGGCGGCCTCGCGCACCTTCAGGCTTTCGTCCGTTTGCGCTAAGGTCTCAATCAAATCGCGCGGCGATTCACTTTGAATCTGAGCCAAGCCCCGGAGGGCATTCACCATGACCGTTTCAATTTGAGTTTTTGAGAGGCCGTGATTCGCTGCCAGGGCCTTTCGATCGAGCATCTTCACAAGCACCTTTTCTCCTGAAGGGTCGCCGAGCCGGGCGAGCGCCAAGGCAGCATTCCACGACACATCGGCCACCGGGTCCTCAAGAAGCGGCTTCAATTTGGGAACCGTTTCTTTATCGCCCAAAATGCCCGAAACATAAACCGCCATTCGCCTTAAATCCGGATTCTCACTCGCCAAAAAGGGCTCCAAATCCCCTCGGGCTTCCCGGGCGTTTAAGTTCCCGAGCGCCCAAATGAGATAAAGCTGAACTTCCTCTTCTTCCTCCCGAAGCCGGCCCCGAATTCGCTCGATGGCCTCCGGCTCCTTGAGATGGCTCAGGGCCATGGCCATATAAGCGCGCGTCTTGGCATCATAATGCGCCGGGTCGCTCAGGATGTGGATGATTTCCTTCGTCACCCCCTCCTTTCGAATCATCTCCGGCCGGCGGTTGAGCTCGTTGGAGAGCTCAAAGGCCTTCTGCCAGCGCTTGCTCGGGCTGCCGGTCTTGATGGCGGCAATCAGGCTTTCGGGGGTCTCTTCTTCGTGGGTGAGAAAGACGACCGCGCAAAGGAGCGCGGCCATTCCGACGGCGATTAAAAGTGGAAATACGAAAAGACCAAAGAATAATTTTCGCTTCGGGTTCGGTTCGGCCATCGGCTTCTCATGCTTCATACCGTAATTTTTACCGAGCGGAATTTAACTT
>CAYJTI010000055.1:0-4756 GCA_964373135.1 uncultured bacterium
ACGGCATACGTATTGATTCCGGTTCCAGTCAGGGGCCGCGCCGCGATGACCTGAATCGCCCGGTCCCAAAGGTAGACCCTCTCCACAAGCGACTGTTCCTTCCCGTCCGCATCCAAATGAATGACCATCGAGCGGGGTAAAGCCAGAAGCCCCGCCAACGAGGCAATCCCGAGAATGACGAGGTAAATTTTTTTCTTCTCGAGGGCCAAAAAGAAGGCGAGACCGCCCCAAAAAGCAACCCAGGCCCCTCGCATCCTCGTCCAAAAAAGAAGGACGAGTCCCAGGACGATTCCGATTCCCCGCCCGCCCAATCTCGTCCATCGCTCCGGCCTTCCGAACCGTGAAAAAAGGAGCGGCAGGAAGGAAACAACGAACGAAGCCAGGAGTCCGTAATTTTTGAACGAAGCGGAAATCCGAGGCCCGGAGGAAGCCGGCTCAAAGGCGATTTGCCTCAGAAGGTCTTTCCCGGCCAGATACTGCCAGATGCCGTCGAATCCCAGAAATAGAAACAAAACGGTCAGAACTTTAAAGGCGGTCCGCTGCCTTTCCTCCCGTGCGAAGGTTTCTGCCGCCATCCAAAAGACAAAGAACTGCTGCAGAACTTTCAAGACCCCTCGGAAACTCTGGCTGGGAAACTCGGACCAGAAAAATGAGGCCATTGAAAGTAAAACGTAACCGGCGAGTGCCGTGAAAAGGTTCCGCTCGAAAGGAAATCCCTGAGGGGAAAATCCTCTTAAAAGAAGCCACCCGATTAAAGCGGCCACAAATGAAATCTCCATGAGGGCCGTCGAAAAGGGCAGGGCACAAAGGAAGACGAGCTGCCACGCATAAACCCACCGGTCGAGGAAAGGAACCAATTTCAGGCGCGCTTCCGACATCGAATTAAAATGGTGACCGCCTTCTCGGCCGGGAGATTCCGCACCTCGGCGTAAACAAAGAGGGCCAAAAGATAATTCGCCACAAGATACACCGGAAAAAAAAGCCAAGCGAGAAGACGAATTCCTTTCCCCTCGGACGTTGCCCCTTTGTCTCTCGCCCTGAGCCAGGCAAAGAAGCGGGTCACTTTTTCCATCACGGACTTTTCCAAAGGCCCGAGCACGGGTGAGGTCTCGAAATCCTGAAATCCCTTTCCCTCAAGCCTCCCGAGAAGATCTCTCAGGTCGTAGCGCCGCGCATGGCCCACGAACTGGTCATCGAAGCCAAAAAGTTCCGGCCGGGCGGGGCAGGTCAAAAGGAGCTCACCGCCGGGGACCAAAATTCTTTGGATTTCTTCGAGGACCTGGCCGTCTCGCTCAATATGCTCAAGGACTTCCGAACAAATGACGCCCTCCATCGAATCTCTGCCAAAAGAAAGTCTCGTCGCTTCGCACACCACAAAAAGACCTTTCTTCACCGGGTCCCGGAATGTTTTTAAATTGCGGAGCGCACGCCACGAAACATCCGTCTGGATGGCCGGACGGCCGACCGGGAGCATCGGTGAAATCCCGCAACCCACCTCGACCACCCTTCCTCTCACAGCCCCTCTGAGCCGGCTCCGGATGACCTGCCGGCGCAAGAGAAAATTGTAAAGATGGTTTTTGTACAGGAGGTAAACCGGGTCTGAAAAAAACGCCTCGAATCGCTCTTCGGCCGCGCGCCCCATTCGTTAAAAAAGGGTGTAAATAAAGGGGGCGAGCGCCGAGCTCTCGGTGAAGATAATGAGAAGCCCCAGAAGAAGCAGGACCATCACAATCGGGGCGAGCCACCATTTCTTACGCACCCTCAAAAAGCCCCAAAAATCCTTCAGCACTTCCAGCTTACTCACAGCGAACCTCCTCTCTTCAGTCGGGTGGAATGTATTTGAGCCAGGCCTCGGGCGGTTCCTCTTGCCGTTTTTGCCTCGATTTATCCAAGAGGAAGGGTCCCATTAACAAATAATCCATTTTCGTCCGCATAAAGCAGCGCCACGCCTCCTCCGGGGTGCAGACAATCGGCTCTCCCCGGACGTTAAAGGAGGTGTTAATCATCACGGGGACTCCGGTCTGCTCCCGAAATTCCTGAATCAAATCGTAGAAAAGCCCGTCCTGATTTTTATTAATCGTCTGGATTCTGGCCGACCCGTCCACGTGCGTCACCGAGGGAATCACCCGCCGGTCCTCTCGAACCGGCGCCACCAAAAGCATGAACGGGCTTTCTTCCTTCAGTTGAAAGTAGTTCGGGCATTCCTCTTCGAGCACGGCGGGGGCGAAGGGTCGAAAGGTTTCACGAAATTTAATCTTGAGATTCACGGTGTCCTTCATTTTTGGGTCCCGGGGGTCGGCCAAGATGCTTCGATGGCCGAGGGCCCGAGGCCCGAACTCCATCCTCCCTTGAACCCAGCCGACGACCTTCCCCTCGGCAATCTTCCGGGCCACGGCGGGAATCAACCCTCCATTCTCAAACCGCTCATAGACCGCCCCTTCCCGGTCGAGAAGCCTTTGAATCTCCTCGTCGCTGAATCCGGGCCCGATAAAGGCATGTTCCCAGCGGGGTGCGCGGGGTTCACGAAGGAGGGCGTGAGAAATAAAACTGGCGACGCCATAAGCCCCGCCGGCATCCCCGGCGGCCGGCTGAATAAATATCTCCTTAAAAGGCCCGTCCCTCAGAATCCGGCCATTGGAAACGCAATTCAGGGCAACCCCTCCCGCCAAACAAAGCCGCCGGCTTTTAGTGAGTTCGTAGGCGTGACGCGCCATCCGAAGCATCGCTTCGTCGCAAACCTTTTGAATGCTGGCCGCGATGTCAAAATGGATTTCCTCGAGCGGGGTCTCGTACGAGCGGGGTGAAATCCCAAAAAGTTTCGCGAATCGCTCCCCCGCCATTTTCAGGCCGTAGGTGTAGGTGAAATAACTTTGGTTCAGTTTGAAGCTCCCGTCTTCCCGAAGATCGATGAGTTTCTCAAGAATCAGGTCGTAAAAACGAGGCCTCCCATAAGGGGCGAGGCCCATGACTTTGTATTCTCCGCTATTGACCTTAAACCCGAGAAAGTAGGTGAAGGTGCTGTAAAGAAGCCCCAGGCTATGCGGGAAATGGATTTCTTCCAAGATATCAATGTCCAGGCCCTTGCCGTGGGCGATGCTCGTCGTGGCCCACTCCCCCACCCCATCTACCGTCAGGATAGCCGCTTCATCAAATCCGGAGGCATAGAAGCCACTTGCGGCGTGGGAGAGGTGGTGCTCCCCGAAATAAAGTGCCCCTTCGTAATTGAGTTCCTTCCGAATCAAATGCGACATCCAAATTTTCTGTTTCACCCAAAGCGGGAGCGCTTTCAGAAAGGAGGCCCACCCCTTCGGCCAAGTGGCGATGTAGGTTTCCAGAATCCGCTCGAACTTGATAAAGGGCTTGTCATAAAATCCAACGGCGTCGAGCTCGCCTGCTTTGAGTCCCCCCTCCTCGAGACAGTATCGAATGGCCCTTCGGGGAAAATCCCAGTCATGCTTCTTTCGGGAAAGCCGCTCCTCCTGGCAGGCCGCCACCACGCGGCCCCCGTCCAGGAGGCAGGCGGCCGCATCGTGATAAAAACAGGAGATGCCGAGAATCTTCATCGGTTAATAGGGCTTCCGGAAGGCTTCGCGGTCGACCTTAAAGCCTTCCCGCCTTCGCCAGTAACTCGTCCGGTCCTTCCATTTTTCATCGAGCAAATCCTTCCCACTAAGAACCATGAAACCCTTGGTGATTCCAAGGAATAAGAAGTAAAAGAGCGTCAGAAGAATCGCCGTATTCACCCGGCCGATGAAATGGGCAGTCTTTTTCCAGCCCTCCCACAGGGATTTGAAAAGGGCTTTCATCGTTTCCGCTCCAAAAGAAGCCGCCGGGAATCTTCGAAAGCGACTTTAAAGCGCCGATTCTTCCTGACCGAACCGGCAATCGTCCGCAGCTCGTCCGCCGTCTTCGGGTAAGGGTTCGCCTCGAAATCAAAAAGGTAGTAGTCCGGCTTGGCATAAGCGTCCCGAGTGGCCGGATTGGTTGGGTAATGAAAAGCAATGTAGAAATTCCATTGGCGGTAGCCCAAGTAAGGGAGGAGATGCCCTTGGGTCACCACAACGGCATCCCGGGGGAGGCCCTTGGCAAGTGAAATCGTCTTGAGGTCCTCCCGGGTGAAGTGTTCAGGCCGGAGATTCAGACCATTCAGGAAAATGAGCGTGAGCACAATTCCCCATTGAAGAAAGGTTTTCTTCTCGAACCAGGAAGTATTTTGCAGCCGCCGCCAGCCGTCGACGAAGGCAAGAAAGAGAAAGGGAAGGACCGCCGCCGCGTAATAAAAGGAAAGCTGGACGAAAAAGCCCGTTGCCGTGTCCTGCCGGAAAAAGACGGGGTAGACAGAGGCCAGGACCAAAAGGAACCAAGGGGAAATGAGGGGGAAAAAAAGGAGCTTCGAGGTCAGTTTAAAAAGCGTCCTCAACTTCTCCAGCGGCACAAAAAGTTCCTGCACGAAAAGCCAGGGTCTCCCGAGCATCTGGGAGGCAATTCCCCCCACACTCGAGCCCAAATCTTTATAATTTTCCAAATCGCCTTCAAGAATGGTGCTCCCTGACCAAGGGAGGAAGATTTTCAGGAGGAAAACCAGGTAACCGGCTGAAAGGATAATCGTCCAAAATCCTCTTTGACGCTCCTTCCCGAAAGCCAGCCAGAAAAAGCCGAGCGCCCCAAAGTAAATCGCCGAATCCTCTTTGACAAGTAATCCTAAGAGAACGGTTAAATAGTATAGAAATTCCCACCGTTTGGAGGCGAAATAAAC
>CAYJTI010000055.1:4766-8596 GCA_964373135.1 uncultured bacterium
ATAAACGGCGGAGAAACTAAACAGGGGATAAAAGACCTCAACGGTGAAGTTCATCAACACCAGGTTCTGAAGATACCGGAAGTTAAGGTAGACAAACGCCGTCACGAGGGCTAGTAGCGGTCGCTTGAGCTTGCCCCGGCTCCAATAAAACAAGGGCACGGCCGCCAGAGAAGCCACAAAGGCATTCGCCACGTGGAGGACCCAGGGACTCTGGAATATTTTCCAGACGGGAAGCACCAGAAGAAGGATGAGATTCACGTGATAGTAGCCGTGCAAAAAACCGGTATAACAGAACTTCCCTTGGTCGAAATACCAGAGCATGTAGTCGTAGAAAAGGAACGGGAGAAAGTTAATTTCCAACGCCAAGTATTTGGTCACCTGCTCCCAAAGAAATAAAAGGAAGTAAGTGCCGCTCAGAATCCAGACGGCCTCGGGCCGGCTCGCCAACGATTCCGCTCTTTCCTTCAAAACGGAAAGGAGCCGCTTTCTCTCGGGGTGAAGGAGGAGCCCGAGAAGGAAAAAGGCAAAAGAGAACTCAAAGAATTTCCGGCAACTCTTCGCCCGGAGGGGGGTGCCCTCTAAGAAGGGGAACCCGTGGACGAAACCAATTACCATCAAAACGGCGAAGAGGAGGGCCGTGCGCCAACAGGCCACGGCGAGAAAGGGGCGGTTCAAGATCTTCGCCACGCCTTTTCCGTTCATCCTCTCTCCTATCTCGACCCCGCCGAAAAAATCCGTCTCGCCCCGAGGTAGCTTTCTCGAATATTCGGGTAGGTTTCGGTCAAGGTTTCAAAGGTCTTTCGGTCTTTTTCAGCCAATCTCTGAAATGCCTGAAATGCCTTTTCCTCTTCTCCCAAGCGCCAGTAAGCGTCGCCCACAAAGCCATAAGATTCGACAAAACTCGGGACCAGCTCGAGGCCTTTTTCAAGCTCAACCACGACTTCTTGGAAACGCTTTTGGTCCCAAAGACGAAGCCCGCTCAGGATGTTCTGATACCCATTGAGCGAACCTTCCACCTTCCATCCCTCGGCCTCGGAAAGGCGTGCCTTTTCAAGCGCCTCCCACTGCCACTCCGCTTTGGGGGCAATCACTTCCCGCTCGGCCAGCGCCCGCATGATCTCGACCGCAATCAGCTGCTGCGCCTCAAAGGTGGGGTGGACATCGTCATCGATGAGGCCGTGCCCAATAATTCCGTGCGGTGAAATCCGCTCGAAGGCACCCGCCAAATCCACAAAAATCAAACCTTCCCCCTCGGCCAACTTTCGAATCACTCGGTTCTGAGCGGACTTGGCCCGAGAGGGGCGGCGGTCCAAATCTCGTGAGGCGACATAGGCCGCTTTGGCCCTTGGGTAATCACCCAGCTTTTCGTAAACCGCCCCCAGACGGTATTGAAGTTCGGCGTGAGTCGAATCGATCTTGGCCGCCTTTTCGTAAACCTCCCGGGCGCCCCGGAAATCCCTTTCTTCTTCAAGGAACTTGCCTTGTTCGAAATGGAGTTCCCATTCCTCAAGCTCGTCCGGTGCGAGACGAGGGTCGTGGAGGGAGGAGGCGGGCGGGAAATCTCGAAGGTTGGAGGGGAGGGTCACAAACAAAACGGTGACTCGATGCCGGCGGGCCGTTTCAACGATGTTGGTCAGATTTTGTTCATATCGTTTGAGCACCCGTTCCTCGTCTCGATGGTCGACCTCGACTCTCCGATAAACCCTTTCGGCAATATCCTCCTCTCGGTAACGCTTTTCCGCATACCCGCTGTGGCCGTAGAGGAGCTTCTTCCGCAGCCGGCTGATTCGTCTGGATAAGTAACGATAGAAAGCGCTCCGGTGGTAAAGGCGGAGATTGAGCCAATAGAGCCGATTGTCCAAAAAGAGACGATTCACGGTCGTCCAATCGTTGTGCCCCGAGTAAATGATAAAAAGGTCCGGCTGATATTTGATGACGTTCGCGGCCCCCTCCACCACATGATGGCTCGCCCGTCCCGGCCAACCGCAGTTGGCCACCTTCACTCTTCGGTCTGGAAGGAGGCAGCCAAAGCCTTTCCTGAGCCACGCCGTGATGGATTGGCGGTCGGAAAGGGGGAAACCGTAAGCCGCCGAGCCGCCAAAAATAAAAATTCGATATTCTCCGGCGGCTTTTTTCGGAATGGGGTCCCCAAATGCTCTGACGCTCTGCTCATCAAAATACGTCCGGGTCTTCTTCTCGTAAAAAAGCCGGAATCCGAGCTCCGCTCCCCCCAAGACAATTCCCACACTCACGAAGGCCAGCAATAGATTGAGAGCAAATTTCTTCACGGAAGGAGCTGAAATTCCCGTTGGAAGTCCTTATCGACGACGCCCGTCCTCACCGAGTAAAAAATCTGCACGGCCGTCACGAAAGGAAGGAGGAAGGCGTAAAAGAGGAAAAAACCGCTCGGGAGCGGCAGGGGTGAGACCGAGGGGCCGGCCCACAGATTTAAAAGCGCGGTGAGCGAAAGTAAATTCATGAAGACGTGAACCTCACAGAGCTTGTAAAGAAACGAATAGCATACCCTAAACAGAGACCGAGAGCTCCTCTTCGAATCGGCTTCGGTCTCTGAGGGAATTCGGACAGTCTGCCCCTTCCAAGCCTTCAACCCAACATAATACGCCCGATATTTACAATCGAACGTGCTTTGAAGGAGGGCGTAGGAAAAAGCCCCCCCAAAGGCAAGCAGGATGGCCCCAAAATCTCCCGTGAGGAAGAAGGAGTGGACCCCTAACGCAAAGAAGATGACCGAGTTCACAAAGTAGTGGCTCAGGAAATCAAAATAAAGTCCGGTCAGGGAGGAGGCCTTTCGATACCGTGCGATTTGTCCGTCGACATGGTCAAGGAGATACCAGAATTGGAAAAGGAGGGCTCCGAAAAAGAAGATGAGCGGCGATTCCTGAGCAAAACACCATGCTGCCCCGGCCGCTGTCAACATGCCAAGGAAGCTCACGGCGTTGGCCGACACCTTCGTGTGCAGGAGGAGCCACGTCAGGGGGAGCGCCATTGGGCGAGTCACCCGCCGGGCCATCCAGTTGCCCACCTCCCGGTAGCGGGGTTTCTGACAGATTTGATTTAATTCTTTCAGCGATTCAACCACTTAAAGACGCGTAAACTTCCAAGGTTTGGAGGGCCGTCTGGCGCCAAGAAAATCGTTTGATTCGTTCAAATCCCTTCTTAATCAATTCTTGCCTCAAACCGGGGTCATCGGCGAGTGCCTTCATCCCCTCTGTGATTGCATCCTCCTCCGACGGATTCACATAGTAGGCTGCCTCTCCCGCCACCTCGGGAAGCGACGAGGAATGCGAAGTCAGGACCGGTGTCCCGCACGCCATCGCTTCCAGGACGGGAATTCCGAAGCCTTCGTAAAGCGAAGGAAAAAGAAATGCCTCGGCCGACGAATAAAGGACGTTTAAATCTTTCTGGTCCACGTAACCGGGCAGGACCACTTCCGATTCCAGAAGGCCCGACTCGACCATCGAGTTGAAAAATCGGCCATGGGCAAATTCCTTTGAGCCAACAATCACGAGTTGCGAGTTCCCGTCTTTTCTCCTTCGCTCTTTCGCAAACTTCGAAAAGGCTTTCACGACCCTTGCCATATTTTTCCTCGGCTCCAGCGTCCCGACCGCCAGAAAATATTTTCCCTTAATGCCAAACCGCTCTTTCACCCGCCGGATTTCTTCGAGGTCCCGGCAGGGGGAAAAGCCTTCGTGGCCCGAGGGGTAGACCACCGTAATCTTTCGCTCCGGGATGCGGGTGTGTCCCACAAAAGGCAGTTAACCTGAATCCTGCGTCAATTTAACGTAACCGGATAAAAGCACATGCTGAAA
>CAYJTI010000056.1:0-8491 GCA_964373135.1 uncultured bacterium
CTTCAAAGGAAACTCGACGGAACTCCTCAAACTTTTTCACTAAGGAAATCAGCTCGGGCCTGTTTCGCTCAAAGAGCCTTCGCGCGAGGGAGCGGACCTCACTCCGCGCTGAGCGGAGCTCAGCGCGGAGCTCAGCGCGGAGCTCAGCGCGGAGCTCAGCGCGGAGCTCGCTTTTCGCCGAGCCGGTTCCCCTTTGCACGACGGCGAGTCCTTCGACGATCTCATCGAAAGCCTCGCCATGGGGCCCGAACCATTGACGGAGCGCGGGTCTCTTCTGGAGGGCTTGGACGCGCTCAAGGAGACGGACGGCTTCATCCGAGCTCATTCGAATGAGTCCGGCGGTGACTAACTTCCTAAATTCCTCGACGCCGCCTGCCACCTTGGCTTCGAGCCGAGCTTTTTTTGATTCGTCTCCCTTGGTCCCTTCAAATTGATCCATCTGCTTCGCGAGCCATCCGATCAGCTCGCTGGCCCGACGAAGGCCGGGATCCCACCTCGCCACCCTTTTCCTGAAGAGATCGCTGTAGAAGACAACCCGTCCCTCCACGGTTCCTTCCTCGGGAATGATGCGATACCGGCCGCCTGAGTCATACAGACGCTCCGCCTTCTTCGGATCGAACCGGAGCGGAACTTTCCTCAGAATCCGAAAATCCGCATCCCGAAGGGGCTCCTTGAGCGGCCGTTTCTTATCGGCCACGAGGTAAGTGAACTCCCCCTTCACTTCGCCTGCCAGGTCGTCGGCAAATTCTTTCCCATATTCCCGCACCAATTTCGTGTAGGTCTCCTGATCGAGCCGGGACTGAAGCCGGCCCCCCTGGCCCACCCGAATGTCAAATCCGGCCTCGACGAGCGCCTTGAAAAATTGGTCGGGAATCCAATTGCTTGAAGGGAGGATAATCTGGAGCAGGCCTCCCTCTTTAAGAATCCGGTGGATCTCTTGAATCAACTGGGCCGGCTTAGAGGCGTAACGGAACGCAAAGGATAGATTCACCATGTCAAACTCTTCGGCCCCGAACGCCTCACCCAGATGCTCCATGGTCCCGACGACCTGTTCACCCGGCCTCCTGGCGCCGAGCCGAAGCATCCGGGGGCTCAAATCAAAGTCGACAATCCGCATCCGGAAATCCTTCGCCTGGAATTGCCTGCGCTTTCTCTGATGAGCCCGGTAAAGGGTGGAGGGCCCCGAGGCCAGGTCGAGAACTTTGAGCTCCCGACCCTTGAGTTCAGGGAACCTCTCGCTTGATAAATAATCGAGGCTCGCCATGCTCGCAAAGTAAGAACTTTTGTGTTCGAGAATCTCAAGATAAAGGTGAGCCGCCTCATCCCAAAGCTCTCTCATCCTCACGGCATCCCTTGTCTCGAGAATCTGGGCGAGCTTGAGACGGAATTGCTCGAGGACATTCAACTCGAATCGGTCAAACGTGACGGGATTTTCCCTCAACGTCATCCGAATCGCCTCTCCGATCTGAAGATCGACTTCGTCGAAGGCGGCCAGGATCTCGGGGGCCAGGTTTCCGTCGATGATCATCTCGGAGAAGATCCTCTTTTTCGCCAACACGGAAGCCTTCAATCGATCGATCGAGACGGGCGCATCGATTTCAAACGTGACAATCTCAATCTCCTTCCCGCGGTCATTCCGGACGGGGTCGGGCCGGTGGACTCGGTCGACCGCTTGGTCAAAGGTCGAAGGCTTCCAAGGGTAATTCAGGACGAAAATGGAATCGGCCTGCGTCAATTCCACCGAGAGTCCCATCGTCCCGACCGTGGCGATGAAAACCTTGGCCTCTTTGTTTTGAAACCGTCCCACCTCTCGGGAACGAATCCGCTTGCGTCCCGAGTCAACCACCTTCCCATCGACATAAGCGATTTCCTCCGGCGAATAGCCATGCTCAAGGAGATATTCCCTAAATCTTCGGGTGACGGTCCGGAAATTTGTGTAGAGGAGGACCGATTTTCCCTTTCGGACTCTCTCATCAAGAAGTTTTTTGGCCGCGTCGAATTTGATTGAGTCTCCCTCTTCCCCAAAAATTCCCGGGTCAATCGCTGCCTGTTCTAACCGAAGAACTTGGGTGGTCCCCGGGGCCGAGAGTTCCGGAATCTCCTCATCGTTGTCCGCCCGAAGGTCCGGGAGCCGGTTGACGAAGCGCCTCTCAAGTTCTCCCGGGTGATGGAGTGCGAGTTCGTAGAGGGCCATCTGGTCCCAGTAGTTGCCGTCCAGGTTCCTCGCCGGGCCGCCGTCGACAGAAAACGTTCCGGAAAAGGGATTGAGACTGACCCTGACATAACGCTTTTGCGGGAGGCCGCCCATCACATCTTCTTTCAGGCGGCGGATCATCCGCTCGTTCAAGTAACCGTGGAGCTGGGAAAGGGTGGCGAGGTTCGTCTTTGAGAAAATGGTCCCGAAACGCTGGCGGTCGATCGTGGCGAGAAACTTTTCGACCTCGCTCTCTCCGCCGAGAGCCAGAAATTGAAGGTAGGCAAAGACATCGGCCGGCTCATTCTCAAGCGGGGTCCCCGTGAGAATCATTTTGTAATCCGCATCGATGGCCCCCCGGCCGCGTTCCCTTCCGAAGACCGTGCGTGAGACAATCGTTTCGCGATTCTTCAAGAGATGGGCTTCATCGAGGGCGAGAAACTCAACGGCGGGGGGATCGGTTTTCTTAACCTCGGTCCGGTAGCGATGAAAAAAAGGAAGGGTTTCGTAATTCATCAGGAGAATCCGCTTGCCCCGGGGAGGAGCCCTGGGACCTAAAAGGTAGTCGTAGCGTTCCTTCGCCGTGCGGAATTTTCTGGCGTGAAGACGCGCCTCTCTCTCCAGACTCGGAAGCGGCAAGGTCCGGCCGAGCAGCGCCACCTCCAAGTCAACCTCCGTGTGTTTCACGAGGTCTTCCATCCAGCGATGGAGCGCCGCCTTGGGGGCCAGGACGAGCATCTCCTTCGCGTCCGAGAGGAGAAAAACGGAGAGCGCTTCGAGGGTTTTCCCTAGCCCCATTTCATCCGCCAGAATCACCTTCTTCGTTTCTTTGGCCCGAGCCACTGCCATCAACTGATAAAGATTGAGAAAGGTGTCTTTCTTGAGAACTCGAGTGAGTTCCTCTTGGATACCGACCGCCTTTTCCATCTGCTCAAGAAGTCCTTCGAGCGCCTCTCTCGCCAATGTCTGCTTCTCCCTCTTCAGGGCTCTTTTGATCTCCGCTTTCGCCTTCTCGGCGTTCCCAGGACCTGGGCTCAATTCGTAAAGCTTCTTGAGAAAGTAGCCCTCTTCAAGCTTCTGAATGAAGTTGACTGCTTGCCTTCGCGCCATCTCGTTGAGGCCCTTTTCAATCTTCTCCCGCTCAAGCTTTCGATCAATCCGCTCCGCAATTGCAGAAATTTCCTCTTGAGAAGGTTCGGCGTGTTCGAAAATCTTAGGTTTCTCGAGCCTCTCACCCGCTGCCTTCGGACGGCTGATTCGGATGAATCCTTCGGTTTCGTCCACATGTCTCCGAATGAGTTCCACGATCTCCTCGTTAATCACCCGCTCCACTTGCTCGCGGTCGTATCCCTCTCCCAATCGAGAACCGAGCATTCCCCACAGGAGATTCCGGACGTCCTTCGTGTAACGGCTCGCAACGTAAAAAAGATTTTCTTCGAAGAGCCTGGCGAGCTCACCCCTCACGACCTGCCGGACGGATTCGTCCCAATTCTCCTGCTCCGGCCTTTCGACCTCAAACATTCCCAGCAGTTCGAGGGCGGTCAGGAAAGGCAAGCCCATCTTCTGAGAAACATACCCCACAGCCATCATCTGGGCTCGAACCTTTTCCAAAAGTTTCTTCTTGAGTTCGCCGAGAAGATCATTCTTCTCAAAAAAGCCGGCAATATCCTCATGAGGAGCCATTCCAAGCTCCTCCCGCGCCTCCCGAACATTCCAGCCGTGTGCCTCCAAGATCTGAAGGAGTGCCTTCTTGCTTTTTGCGGCCCGATTCAGAACAATTTCCTCCGCGCTCCGGAGTTCAGAACGTTCTTTTTCCAGCGCCTTTCCGGTCAGGGTCGAAACCTCCTGAATGCGGTAGCCCTTTCTCAGCCGCTCGAACTCCGCGAGGGTCATCCCCTCGCGCCGTCCGTGGAAGGAAACCTCAAAGGCGAGCGAGTAAACGTTGGGAAGGTTCAGGTCCCGATCGGCGCGCCGAAGGACCACGGTCGCTACCTCCCCCGCCCATTTCTTGTAACCCGTCAGCAGCAGATTTCTCGTGAGGTAAATTCCGTTCGGGGAGACCGTGACCATCAAAGGTCTCGGAAGCCTTTTCACAAGGTGAAGATTTTCAAAAAAGGATTCCCACTCTTTACGGATGGAGGCGGGCTCTTCGCCAAGGAGGGGGATGACGTGTTTGTCCGCCTCATCGAGCCTCTCACGAATATACTCTTTCGAAAAACGCCTCCCTTCCGGATTGCGGTATCCGCGATGAAATAAGGCATCGGCAATCTCGCCATAACTTCTCGGGAATCGGCCGAACTCCTCACTCAGGCTGTGCGCCAGGAGGAAAACCAAAAGCTCCCGCTCCGGAAGGACCGACTGGGCGACCGGAACGACATCTTCCGGAGTCACCTCGCCTTTAGAAATCAACTCATCGACCGGTGTCGGCCCCTCGGCCGAAAAGTCCGCGAGCGAAGGCGCTTCCTTTTGAGGCGTCTGACTTTCAATTTGGATTTCCCTGCGCGCTTCCAGATATTTTCCCAATTGGCGTCTGGCGGCCCGAACCATCGCTTGGGTGGCATAGGTGTGGAATTCGGCTCCCCGGCCGCGCTCAAAATAGGCAGCGGCTTGGCCCAAGGCGGCGAGCGCCTCCGATTCAAGCTCGTCTCGGTCGACCCCGTCTGGGTTCTGTCTCGATTTGAAGGCAAAGTGAGGCAGGTGATGCCGCAAGACCCGGATGACATCACCCCCAATCCTCTCGAGAAAGTCCTGAACGAGTTTCTCACGCTCTTCGGCCGCTTTTTGATATTCACGAATTTGATTTCGGATAACGTCCGGACGATAGCGATCCTCGTAACGAATCACCGGTCCCCGGACTCTGAGGCGCCTGAGCTGGCGAGGGGTGAGTCTCTCCCTTGCCTTGATGACATGAATCCCCGGAAAAGCGGTCTTGAGAAAACTCCAGTAGGCCCGGGCGGCATAGCGCCGGAGGGCTGATGTTTCACCTTCCTCCCCACGGGGGCCGGCAAATTTCACGACCGCGTCGAACCAAAGATCACGGAATGAAACAAACCGAGGATGCCGGTAGATTTTTCCGGTGAGCGTGCCGAGCTCACTCGAATTCACTCTGGGCCGGGCGTCCCGGAAGGCGGCAATCAGACTCTCTGCGACGTTTTCGAAATAGCCCGTCTGAGACCCATGTTCCATCAAGTCCCCCACGATCGCGTCCACCAGCTTTTCGTGGCTGAGGTGGTCCCGCTCGAGGTCTCTGGCCATGCGCATGAGACCGCTGAAAAGGTTGGCGGCTTCTCCATCGCTCTCTCGGAGCGCGTATTGATAGGCCCCCCGATAGATTTTCGAAGCCCGGCCGGTTTTATGGAAGAATCCTTTCATTCGGCGGAAGATCTCCTTTCCGGCTGCTGCCTTTTCCTCAAGCCCTGTTCCCTCTCGGGGCCGCTCGAACCGCTCAAAGACTTCCCGGGCAAAAATTTCATAGACATTTCCCGCCCGGATTTGGCTCCCCTCTTCTTCGGGGCGCTCTTCCCATCTCTCGAGAAACCTTTCGATCGCTCCCGTCGTCCCGCCAGACTCAGCGCGTCCATGAAAAAATCGATAGACGGAGGCGAAATTCGAAGGCCTGAGGTTAAGATCGCCTGCGATCTGAGGAAGGTCCCTCGCAATTTGTTCATAGCTCAAGCCTTCGAAACGAGCTTTGATCAAGGCAATCCGTTGATTGGGATTCAAGCGGATCCGTTCTCGCTCCGCGGGCTCGCGGAAACGCCGGCCGGGTTCCAATCCCGGGAGCCGGTCGGCAACGGAGGCGGCAAGTTTCTCTATGGCTTGGAGTTCTGGCTTGGAGATTTTCTCCAGAGCCGAAACCCGCTTTGCATCTCTGACTCTCCTGATAGCTTCGGTGAGCGAAGCGATGACCTTCTCGTCTCTCGACGAAGCTCGCTGCCGCTCATCGAGAGCTTTCTCGAGAACGTCAAAGGCTCCTTCCAAAGTCCATTTGCTCTTTTTTCCGACCAGAAGCGTTGAAACCGCGGACGGGTTAACCCCGAGGATCGTCTGGATCTCCCGTGAGATTCCCTTGCCTCTTGACCTGCGATTGAGGATGGCCCACACAAGGGCAAAGGAAGCCTCAAGACTGACCTTGTCCTCATCAAGAAACCCGAGGACCCATTGAATCATTTCAAGGAGTGTTTCCTCATCCGCCGCAGCCGTTAATCGGTCAAGCCGGTCCCGGTCTGAGGTGGCCGCCCCCAAAACAGATAGTTGCTTTCCCGTCCGCTCCTCCCACCGCCACAAGGCGCCGGGGCCCTGAAGCTTCATTTCGCGGGCGATCTCTGTTCGACTGGGATACGGAGTGCCTTTTGCCTCAAGCCTTTCCACGGCGGCCATCACTTTTCCTTCGGTGATAACGTTCCTCTTGCTCCGCACCTCCGCCCGGAAAGGCAAGTCAGAAGGAAGAAGGGAGAAGGTCTTCCAGCCCCCTTCCCAGCTGTATATCGAAAAAACATCCTGATCGAGGCCGTAGACAAAGGCAAATTCCTTGGAAACCCGGGCTTCTCCACTGTAGAGCCGAGAGGATTCGGAAACGGCGGCCCCCGTCATCAGGTCTCCCTCCGAGGGGCGGTTGGGATAAGCACTCCAGGCTGGATGGCTGTGGATTTCGAAAAGGATCTTCCCCTCGGGAGGCCTGAGGCGGGATTGATATTCGAGGTCTTGTTCGTCACGAATCTTAAGTTCCTTTTCTATCGACTCATCGAACGCCCTTCCAAAGGGCAGATTCATCTGTTTCGTTTGGGGATCCCTACGTCCTGCGGGATTGTAACGCTGGGGATCCAAGGCATAAGAGGGATGAGGGAGAAAATCGTCGATCTGGAATCTGTTGTCATCCACTAGGTTACCCACAAAGTAGCCCAGCCTTTCAAACGTTTTATTCCCATGAAACCACGCTCGCGCTTTTTCGAGTGCATCCACAGCGGTAGAGAAAGTTTTACCCTTGAAGCTGATCTCGATTCGTTCTTCGGTTCTCTTCTGCCATTCTGTGTGATGGCGGAAAGCCTCCGCCGGGGAGGCCGAAACACGGACCCAGCCATTTCCATGGATCCAAATGCCCCTGTCATTTCGATAGGGACGCTCGAGTTTATCCCGGGCGCTTGCGACCCCACGGCTTTCTTCGGCCCAAGGGTCGTTGATTAAGACCCAATCCTCAGGCAAAGGTTTAACGCGCACCTCGGAGCGCGATAATTTCTGGAGGGCAAGGATGGAGCCACGCGCTACGCCGATGGCGCGAGCCGTGCTGTCCGTTTTGGGAAGTTTATCCGTCACGGAGAGGGCTTTCTCAAGAATTTCAGTGTCTTCATCATTCTTCAGGACGATCGCTTGGACGATTCCCGCCACGGCAATGGCGACTTCGGGAACGAACTGTTGAATCACCCCTTCGGCTTCTAGGCCCTTCTCTAGGAGCTTCAAGGCCGCTCGCGAACGATCCGAAAATGCATCCACGAGAGGCCTCACTTCGGCTTTCTCCTGACTCGTCAGCTCAGCCGGCCTCCTTTGGAACATCTGCTGATAGATTTCAAGGATTCGCCGCAACACGGCCGTGTCTCTTTTCGTCATCAATCCCTTGCGGCGATCGAGGAGCCTTTCGACAACTCCCTCCAAAAGGAGACGACCCGCCTCGCGGCCCTGCCTTGTCAGGCGAAGCAGACGATCCAGGATTTCGATTCCCTTGGAGTAGTCCCCAGCTTCCTCGAGAAGCCGGACCCGGGTCAGGACAATTCCCATTCCGCCCGTCAGAAAGCCCTCAACAAGGTGAGGGTTCGTGGACCATAAGGAAAAGACATCAAAGTGGGGGCTGAGGTCTTTTAGAAAAAAGGTCACAAAGTCCTCCGATTGCCTGAGGGCCGCCTCGACTCGTTCCGGACTTAAGAGGTTCGCCGCAAGGTAAAGTACAGGTGCTCCGGAGTTCACGATGACTTCCTTCGAGAGTTCAGGACGCTTCAAAACAAACTGAAAAAGGCGAATCGCCTGATCTCCATCTCCTGTTCCATAAAGGAGCGCAAAGATCATCTGCCGGTAATAGAAGGACGGAAGAATGATTTCGTCTTTCAAGACCGGATCCGCCTGTGAGGCAATCTTTTGCAAGGCCTGCTTGACCTCCGCATTCCTAAAATCAACCTTGAGTCGCTGCGCCACGCCCCACGCCTCATCAATTCGATGGGAGATTTCCTCCGAATCCCTCGCCGCCCGCACCTCGGCCCTGCTTCGTTTGCGATCCGTAGAGGCCTTGCTCTCACCGACACGTTGGCG
>CAYJTI010000057.1:0-8442 GCA_964373135.1 uncultured bacterium
AAGGTGAGCCTTGGCCTTTTCCGCGTCGGTAAAAATCCCTGTCGACTCGATGACGATATCGACTCCCAGTTTTCCCCAGGGAATTTCGGCCGGATCTTTATGGGTGAGGACTTTCAGCTCTTTCCCATCAATCAGAAGCGCGCCCTCTTTGGCCGTCACCCGGGCCTCCAGGGCTCCAAACGTCGAGTCGTATTGCAGCAGATGGGCCAGGACCTCGGTCGGGACCGGAAGATCGTTGACCGCGACAAACTCCGCGTCGGGATTCCGATATCCGGCTCGGAAAACCATCCTCCCGATTCGGCCGAAACCGTTGATTCCGATTCGCGTCTTCATGGCTGGAAAACAGGCATTATAAAGGCTCAACCCGGAGTGTCAAGCCTTCCCCCTCAGGCGATTGACCTCATTTTTTAACGCTTCGAGGCTGAAAGGCTTTTGAAAGAAGGCGTCCCGGCCCACCTTCTCCGCCTCGTCAATCAAACTCTGGTCGACATAGCCGGTGATGACAATGGTCTTGCTCTTGGGAGAAATTTCCTTGGCCGCCTGAAGGACCTTCAGACCCGAAATGTCAGGGAGTTTCACATCAATTAAGAGAAGGTCGGGCTGAAACCTCCGAATCAAGGCAAGGCCGTCTTCCCCGGAGTCGGCGGTATAGACTTGATACCCTTCCTCCTCAAAGAAGAACTTGACCTCTTCGACAATTCCCGGCTCGTCGTCCACAATCAAAAGGGTGGCCATGCGTGAATTCTAATCGAGGAGCACTTCTCGGTAAACCCCTTCAAGCTCTTCGGCCATCCGATCGAGGGAAAAACGCTCTTTCGCCGTCTCCCGCCCCTGCCGTCCAATCTTCTGCCGAAAGTCATCGTCCCGGAGGACGCGCCGAATCCCTTCAGAGAGATCGGCGACATTCCGGGGCTCGACCAAGATCCCATTCACCCCATTTTGAATCAAGGCGTTCAAGGCCCAAATGTTTGTCACCACCACCGGTTTTTCGCACGCCATCGCCTCGACAATACTTAACCCGAAGCCCTCGCGCCAAACCGCCGGCAGCACGAAAAGATCCATGGCCGCAAGGGGCTTCGAAACGTCCTGGAGGTTGCCGGTAAAACACATTCGGTCAAGGAGGTGCAGGCTTTTTGCGAGCTCTTGGAGATACTCCCGGTAACGGCCGTCGCCCACGATCAGCAAACGGAGGTCGGGGAACTCAGCCGCTAATCCCGAAACGGCCCGGATGAGGTATTCATGCCCCTTGTCCGGCACCAGGCGGGCGGTGACGCCCACGACCCTCGCATCCTCAGGAAATCCATATTCCCCTCTCACCGTGCACGCATTGTGCGTTAGAAATCGTTCGCGAAATCTCTGAAGATCAATCCCATTATAGATGACGCGGACCTCCTCGCGAGGGACCCCAAAGGTTTCGCGAAGATGGTCCGCCACGGGGTCGCTGATGGCCACCACGCGATTTCCCCAAGCCGCAAGAAGCCGCCGGCCCAAGCGACGTTTGTAGAATCCGTGACACGTCGTAACAAACGGCCTACCGGTCGCGCGGCTCGCCCACGTGGCCATGACTTGCGTAATCCGAGTGTGGGCATGAAGGACATCGATCTTCTCGGACTTAATCAAATCAATTAACCGGGGGAGGGACCAATAAATTTGTGGACTTAACTCGCTTTTTGTCCGAATCGGCAACCGAACAAGCTTGAATCCCTTTCCTCGGAACTCCTCCTCCATTTCTCCCCCGCTTGAGACCACTGCTACCTGATGACCTTTCCGAATAAAGGCTTCACCGACTGAGAGAATATATTGGGAGATGCCGCCCCGGTTGAGGTGGGTTGCAAGATGGAGAATCTTCATCTTGATTTCGGAGAACTTTCGAACCGGTAACCCGGCTTCAGTCGCTCGCCATTGGCAAACTCGAGCCCAGAAATCGGCCGTCGGCCCGGCCTCTGGACGGAGGAGATTTTGAGTGACCCCTTTCCTGTCTGGACTCGAAGATACCCCTGAGGACTCACCTCCAAGAGCGTCCCCGGCTCGGCCTCGGCGCAGGCCACGGAATCACAGTCGGCCGAGAGTAGCTGCAGCCACCCGTTCTGATGAGGAATAAAAGCTCCGGGCCAAGGGTGAAAGGCCCGAATTTTTCGCTCGATGAGAAGCGCCGGCTCCTTCAAGTCTAAATAGCCATCTTCTTTACTCAACTTCCTCGCATAGGTCGAATCTTTGTCATTCTGAGAAACCCGCTGGAGGCTTTCCCTTTCCATCCTGACCAGAGTTTCTTCGAGAGCTTTTCCCGCCAGTTGGGCCAGTTGCCTCGTCAACGACTCCGTGGTTTCGCTCGTCCCTAAAGGGATGCGAATCTGATAAAAGATATCGCCGGCGTCGAGCTTCGGGGTCACCTCCGCAACCGTCACGCCCGTCTCCGAATCTCCTTCGAGGATTTGCCAGGTAATCGGCGCGGCGCCCCGATGTTTCGGGAGGAGCGAGGGATGGAGATTTAACGAGAGTTTCTTTGGAACCTGGAGCCACGAGGCGGGAATCAATTTCCCATAGGAGGCGACGACAAACAGATCGGGCTCAAGCGACTTGATTTTCTTCTCAAGTTCAGCATCCTTCAGCGAATCCGGCGCAAAGGTCAAGACGCCCCGCGCCTCCGAGATCGCCTTGACAGGATTCGGCTGCACCTTCAACCCTCTTCCCTTCGGACGATCCGGGGTGGTGAGGACCGCCAAGAGCCGGTAGGCCGAACCAAGGCAGACTTCGAGCGGCGGGCGAGAAAATTCGGACGAGCCAAAGAAGACGATCTTCAGCGGGGTGGACGTGGAGGCCTCAGAGACGCTGGTAGCTCGCGAGAAGCTCCTGGCGTTTATTAAAGTCGACCCGGTCGACCAAAAGAATCCCATTCAAATGGTCGACTTCATGCTGGATAATCCGCGCAAAGAGATCTTTCACTTCCATTTCGACGGGCTCGCCTTTCCGGTCAAGCGCCCGAAACCGAATCATCTTGGCGCGCGCGATCTCACCCGAAATTCCTGGAAGGCTCAGGCAGCCCTCCACTCCCAGAATTCGTCCCCGGGCCTCGAGAATTTCAGGATTTAAAAAGACAGACTCTTCTCCCGGCGTCAGGGTCGGCGAAACAACGATAATCCGCCTCGAAATTCCCACTTGGGGAGCGGCCAAGCCGACGCCGTCTTCGGCATACATGGTCTCAATCAGATCTTGAAAAAGCGTCTCGTCGGCTGGGCTCAACTCGCCCACCCGCTCTGCTTTCTTTTTCAAAACCGGGTCAGGATACGCTCGAACTCTCAAGCGGGCCATCGCAGCCGAATCATAGGATGTTGAGAGGGTCGACGTCAACTTGCATCTGGACGCCGGCCCGGCGTTTCACCCTCGCAAGACTTTCCCGAATCAGAACTCGGGCCTCGTCCATCGCCCCGGTTTTGACCAACACATGCCAACGATAGTGCCCCCGCAGACGGTAATAAGGGAGCGGGGCGGGGCCTATCACTTCAGGGAGTTTTTCACGCAAGGCGTCTCGTAATTCCCGGGCGAAAAGATAAGCCTTCTTCTCGTCTCTTGAGCGCACAAGAAGATTGATGAGACGCTTCGACGGGGGGTAGCCGTGTTCCAGCCGCTTCGTCATCTCCTCCCGATAAAATCCAGCATAATCGTGAGTTCGCGCCAAAGCCACCGAAGGGTGCTCCGGCGAATAGGTTTGAATCACGACCCGACCTTTTTTTGCTCCCCGGCCGGCCCTTCCCGCCACCTGGGTCAGCAGCTGAAACGTCCTCTCCCCGGACCGGAAATCTGGCAGGGCCAGTCCGACATCCGCCAGGACGACGCCGACCAGGGTCACGTGGGGAAAGTCAAATCCCTTGGCAATCATCTGGGTTCCGACCAAAATATCGATTTTTTCTGTGCGGAACTCCCGGAGGATTTTCTCATGGCTCCCCTTTCGACGAATGGAGTCGGTATCCATTCTTGCAATCCTCGCTCGGGGAAAAAGGCGGCCCAATTCGCTTTGGACCCTTTCCGTGCCATAGCCCGAGAAGCGCAAAAGCGGCCTCGTGCACTTTTCACAGACCGAAGGGACGGCCTTCCGAAAATTACAAAAGTGACAGAGGAGTTCGTTCTTCTGCTGATGAAAGGTTAACGACACCGCGCAAGACGGGCAGGTCAAAATCTTTCCACAGGCCGGACAAATCACCTGCGTGGAAAAACCCCGACGGTTCAGGAGAATTAAAGTCCCCTCTCGGTGATTCAGGTTGGCTTCAATTTCCTGGAGGAGACGTCTCGAGAAAATCGTGGAGGATCGTCCGTGGGTCTCACGCTCCCTTTTCAAATCCACGAGCTCGACCACAGGCAGCTCCTTATTCTCCACGCGCCGGGTTAAATCACAGCGCTGAAATGCCCCCTTTTGGGCACCGGCCATCGACTCCAAGGAGGGGGTCGCGCTTCCCAGAATCAACAAGGCCTTCTCCTCCCGAGCAAGCCAAAGCGCAACTTCCCGGGCATGATAACGGGGCGCATTTTCCTGCTTGTAGGAGCCTTCGTGCTCCTCGTCGAGCAAAATGAGTCCGAGCCCCGGCATGGGCGCAAAGAGGGCGGAGCGAGGTCCCAAAAGAACTCGTTTTTCCCCCGACTCAACCCGCTTCCAGGCAAGAAATCGTTCCCCGTCTGAAAGTTTACTGTGGAGCACTTCGAGATTGGTCCCAAAATGGGCGAGGAAGAATCGCCGGATTTGTTCGGTCAAGGCAATCTCCGGGACCAGGACAATGGCCCCCTTTCCGCACCGGAGTGTCTCCTTAATCGCTCGGATGTAAAGCTCGGTCTTGCCGCTCCCTGTAATCCCATAAAGAAGGATGGGGCGAGGCTCTGGCTCGTTGAGACTTTGCTTGATGACGGCGAAGGCTTTTTCTTGTTCGGGCGTGAGGTTGAGTACAGGTGCCAGAGGAATTTCTGGAAGCTCCTCCGGCTCACTCGCTTGGGAACGCCGCTTTCCCTGTTTGACCCACTATGGGACCGCGGTCTCAATCGCCTCGCCCCAGCTTGAGAAGTAGGAGTCCGCAAGCCATCGGGTCATCCGAAGGACACGGTCGGAGAGAACCGGCTCCGGGTCGGTAATCTCAATGATCTTTTTAAGCTTTTGCGCCGGCGGATTTTCTTGGAATCCCACCAGGAACCCGTTGGTCTCCCGATTTTTAAACGGAACTCGAACCCGAACCCCAATCTTCGCCCTCTCGACCTGGTCGGCCTCCAAAAGATAACTAAAGGACCCTTCGATCGGAAGCGGGAGGGCCACTTCCACGCACTGTCCTTCAAGCATGTTCGTCTAAAAGTCCCTTCAATTTCTTCAAATCTTCCCATGCCCTTCTTTTCTCGGAAGGATTCCGGAGGAGGTAGGCCGGATGAAAGGTGCAAATCACGGGAATCTCTTGGTAACGATGCACCTGCCCGCGCAAGGCCGAGATGGGAACGGAGGTCTTCAGAAGCGTTTGGGCCGCAAACGTCCCCAGCGCACAAATCAGTTTCGGCTGAAGAAAAGCGAGCTGCCGGACCAAATAGGGTTCGCAATTTTCAATCTCCAGGGGCCTCGGAGGACGATTCCCCGGCGGCCGGCACTTCAACACATTGGCGATGAAAACTTCTTCCCGTTTCAGCCCAATCGATTCAATCATCTTCGTCAGCAGCTGTCCTGCCGGGCCCACAAACGGGAGCCCCTGCCGGTCTTCCTCGCTCCCGGGAGCCTCTCCGACAAAAACAAGTTTGGCCTTTAAATCGCCAGAACCAAAAACAGCGCTCTTTCGGTTTCGAACGAGCTCGGCGCATTTCGTGCATCCGAGCACTTCCTTCCGCAAAGAGGACCAGGCCTCTTTTTTTCCCGAGGCGGGCTTCGCCACCCCCCTCGGTTTGGAGAGAACCACCTCCCGAATCCCGGAGGCTTTTAGCGCCTGCAGGAACTTTTGGGCCCGATTTAAGTCCACGTCGTTCAGGTTTTGCCTTCCTTTTTCCTGGTGAGATCCAAAACCAGGCGGGCGAGGTTCAGAGCAGCGTCAGGTTTCGCCAGGACTTGAATGGCTCGCTTCTTTTCCTGAAGCATCTCGGGATAATCAAACAGGGCCTTCAGAATTACCCGAATATCTCGAGGTCCGCCCAGGAAAAAGGCGGCATTCCTCATTTTCAGAAGCCGGGCGTTGCCCATTTCTTGTCCCGGAATCGGCTCGAGCACCACCATCGGGACCCCTTTGGCCAGGGCTTCGGCTGTCGTGCTCCCGCCTGGTTTCGCCACCACGAGGTCACTCGCCTCCATTAATTCATCCATGTTGGAAACGAAACGATAAAGTTTGGTTAAGAAAGGGTAACGCTGATTCTCAAGGGAACGATACTGGGCCTCATTCCGTCCGCAAACCGCAGCGACCTGAATCGATTCACCAAATTCAACGAGCGCCTCAAGGATTTCTGCGGTCGGCCCGAGACCAAAACTTCCACTTGTGATGAGCAGGGTAAATCGATCTTGGCGAAAACCCTCCCTCCTCCGAATCTCCTCCTTTCTCCCCTGGGGTTTGAATTTCAAAGAAACAGGAATTCCGCCCACGGTGATTTTTTCCTCCGGCACCCCCCGGGTCTGAAGCTCCTTTTCCCCTTCCTCGCTCATAATCCAATAGTGGTCGGTCCCGGGATTCACCCAGAAGGTGTGGGGAAGAAAATCGGTCACGACGGTCACGACTTGGCCTCGGAATCGCCCGACGACCTTCGCGTGGCCGAAAATTTCAGGCGGCATGAAGTGGGTGGCGATGATGGCGTCGGGGCCTTCTTGAATGACCCGGCTCGCCAACTTTCTTCCGACCCTCCCGTTCACCCAACGCCGGCAATGGCGGCCGAAGTTTTGGTAAAAAGGGAAGTGGTCCGCCACTTCATAGACGGCCCCCCAAAGGTGGGGGGTATGTTTGACGGAATAGTAGTAACTTGCGGAGTAAAGCTTTCCGAACCACCGGGGGACTTCATCGAGAACGTCGAGCAAGAGGACGTCTTTTTCAGAGAGGCCGGAATGAATCAGTCCTTCTCGAATTGCCTCGGCCACTTTCGTGTGCCCGTGCCCCGCCGAGGCATGAAGGAGGGCTACCCGCATAAAATCCGGTCAACGGCTTCTTCGAAGGTATCCACCACCCCCTCCGGCCTCAAGACCCCCTGACAAAGTTTCTCATGCTCCCGGCCGAAACCGGTCCGGACCAAAAGGGTTTTCAGACCGAAGTTTTTTCCTGCCTCAATATCAGTGGCCTTGTCCCCCACAAAATAAGTTTGAGATTTATTGAAGACAAGCGATTGGTCCGCTTGTCGGAAAAGGCCGGTCTTGGGCTTCCGGCACTCACACCCCGCCTCTTTCCCATGCAGGCAATAATAGGAGGCTTGAATCCGGACCCCTTGTCTTTTTAGCTCGGCCAGCATCTTCTCGTGAATTTCCAACAGGGCCTTCTCCGTAAAAACCCCGTCTCCGACGCCGGCCTGATTCGAAATAATGACAATCCGATAGCCCGCTTGGTTTAAACGCCGGAGCCCCTCCACCACCCCTTGGTGGAACCGAAACTCCTCCCAGTGTTTGATGTAATCCCCGATGAGATCTTCGTTGAGGACACCGTCCCGGTCGACAAACACGACCTTATGATTCCTCACGGGCCGCCCCCCTCTTTCATCTCCCGGTATTTGGCGTAACTCAAAAGCTGGTAGTAGCCGTGGAAAAGAGACATCACGTATCCCATGACCCCGTCGCTCCAACCTCCTTTTAAAAAGTAATTTTTGAGGAACCGGTCGAGGGTCTTCCGGAGAATCGAGAAAAAAGAAACTTTTCTCCCGTCCTTCATCCATTTCTCCGCTTCCAACGTTGTCTCCCGATTAAATTTCTTGATGAACTCGCCGAGGTCGGAACAGGAATAATGGAGAATGTCCCCCGTGAGCTCCACCACCTTCCCTTCATAAAGGGCGCGGGGATGGACCCCTGCTTCTTCGTAACGAAATCTCCCCTTCCGAAAGAGCCGTGTCTTTCGTGCGGGGTAATATCCGGCGCCTCGAATCCAACGGCTTCCGATAAATGTCCGAATCGGAATCGCAAAACCAATCACCTCCGGTTCACCCTGGTGGCGCGTGACTGCTTCTTTGATTTCTCTCGCAAGCTCCGGTGTGACCCTTTCATCCGCATCCAGGCTCAAAATCCAAGGTTGGCTCGCTTGTTCGAACCCATAATTTCGCTGGCGCCCCTCAATCTCCATCGGCCGGCGGTAAACCTTGGCCCCGAGCCGGCTGGCGATCTCGGCTGTTTGGTCCGTGCTCTCGTCATCGATGACAATCAATTCCGCGGCCCACGAAACACTCCGGAGGCACTCTTCGAGTCTCTTCTCTTCGTTCTTGGCAATCACAACGACCGAGATGGGAACCAACTCCTCACCCAATCCTTTT
>CAYJTI010000058.1:0-5937 GCA_964373135.1 uncultured bacterium
TGTCCCCGTCGTCTAGCCTGGCCTAGGACACCAGATTTTCATTCTGGCAACACGGGTTCAAATCCCGTCGGGGACGCACTCCATTGACAAGGCGTCGGGCGGCGTGTTAGTTTACGAGCCGTTTGAGGAATCCCGAGAAAAGGGAGGGCCCAACATGGCCAAGAAAAAAGAAGAGCTACAGGAAAAAATTCTCGACGTCGATGCGAGCATGCAGGGGAGCATTACCTTCAAAGACCCGGTCAATCTCCGCATCAACGGAAGCTTTGAGGGGAAACTCGACACGAGAGGGAGCCTCACGATCGGAGAGAATGCGAGGGTGCGCGCGAATATTCACGGGGACAAGATCGTCATTGCGGGCAAGGTGAAGGGAGATGTGAGTTCGACCCACAGCCTCTCGCTCGTCGCCCCGGCGGTGGTCGAGGGGAATCTCACAACTCCAAGCTTGAGCGTGGCGGAGGGAGCGATTCTGGAGGGCCAGGTTCGGATGCTTGGCGTGAAAGAAGGGGATGTCCCGGACGTGAATCTCACCCTGCGGGATGTGGCCCAGTATTTAGAGGTCGAGGCAGAGGTGGTGGAGGAGTGGGCCCGACAGAAAAAGATTCCCGGGCACGAAGAGAATGGCGAGTGGGTCTTTAAGAAATCCGCCGTTGACCGCTGGATTCAACAGGAGCGTGTGGCCAGCTGAACCGAAGTTTTGGTGAAGTGAATAATTTACTTTCTCCCGAGGAAGTCAAACGTTTTCTCGAAATCACCGAGCAAGATCTCGACCGATTTATCCATCAAGGGAAGCTCCAGGCCTACAAGATCGGCGGCGCCTACCTCCGTTTTCGAAAAGAAGACATCCTCACCCTCAAGCAGGAAATTCACCCCGGCAAGAAAACACGTCTGGCGGTTCCGTGGTGGACGCGGTTTTACGATTTTTGGCGCTTCAATAACTTTTACGTCCTCTCCCTGATTTTCGTCGCCATCCTTTTCTACTTCGCCCTTCGTTCCTAATTTCCGCGATGCAAATCCGGCAGGGGATTGACCTCGTCAGTATCCAGCGCTTTGAGGAAGTGGCCCGCCGTCACGGGGACCGGTTTCTCGAACGAATTTTTACGCCCCAAGAGCGGGCCTATTGTGAATCGAAACGTTTTAAATATGAGCATTACGCCGCCCGTTTTGCCGCGAAGGAGGCGATGATGAAGGCGATGGAAATCAGGCGTCAGAACCGGTTCCGGTTCCGGGAGATTGAGGTCCGGCGGCGTCCCACGGGAAAGCCAGAAATTTATCTTTCCCGAGAAAGTCGCGCGCGTTTTAAAGTTCCGGAGGGCGTCCAGATTGAGCTTTCGATGGCCCATGAGCGGCGTTACGCCGTCTCCTTTGTCGTTCTCACTCTCAGCTAATCCGTGAGTTCCCGCCTCATCGTCAATGCCGACGACTGCAACCTCACCCGGGGCGTCACTCGAGGGATTTTGCGGGCCCACGACCAAGGGATTGTCTCGAGCACCACGGTTTTGATTAATCTTCCCTTAGAATCTGACACCGTCCGGGCGCTCACGAGCAGGCGGCGCCTCGGAGTCGGTCTTCATTTGAATGTGACCCTCGGCACTCCAGTCAATCAGGCGGCGAGAGTCCGCTCCCTCATTCATTCATCCGGTTTTTTTCGAAGGCCGGCTGATTACGGGAAGAGGAAACCTTCCGTGAGCGAGGTGATTCGTGAGTATGACGCCCAGATTCTCCTTTTTCAAAGGCGTTTCGGACGAAACCCCGACCACCTCGACACCCATCATCACCTCCACGACGACCAGCTCTTTTTCGAAGCGCTCGCGGCCTGTGCCAGAAAGCGGAAGATTCCGGTTCGGCGGTCGAAAATTTTTCAGCTCGGTACTCAAAATTCCTTGACGAGGGGACTGAAAACAACTGACTACCTCTTCGGGAATCTTGAGGCCCGCACTTATTGGCAGAGAGAATCCTTTTTAGGGATTGTTGAAAATCTTCCTCCAGGAACCAATGAAATGGGCTGTCACCCCGGCTTTTGTGACCGTGAGCTTCGTGAAATCAGCTCGATGCAAGAGGTCCGCGAAAGGGAATTCAACCTCTTTTCGGACAGCCGGTTACGGAAGCTGCTTCGAGCCCTCGGCATCCCTTTCATTCGTTTCAGCGACATTTGAGAGCTTCGGAACACCTTGACATGGAACGGGATTCGGCTATAATCCTATTAGTCCTATCGAATTAGTAAGGATTAATATACATAGCCATGAAAATCACAAAAAGAGGGGAATACGCCTTAAAGGCGCTGCTTGCGCTTGCGTTTGCTTATGGGGAAAAGACTCTCTCGCTCCGGGAGATTTCCCAGAGGGAGAAGCTCCCCGTCAAATTTCTGGAACAGATTATGATGGTGCTCCGGCAAAACGGTTTCGTTCAAAGTGTCAAAGGGAAGCAAGGGGGATATTCCCTTTCCCGTCCGCCTGAGAAAATCACTCTCGGTGAGATTATTCGCGCCGTGGAGGGGCCCCTTGCCCCCATTGGGACGGCGGGGGAAATCGAAAAGAAAATCCAAGTTTGTGACCGGGACGCCGGCCTTTACTCCTGCCTTCTTGAAATTCGGAATGCCATCGCTGAAGTCGTCGACAAAAAAACGCTTGCGGATATCCGCGAAAAATCGCTCGAGCTTGCCCGCTCGGAGAATCCGCATCAGATGTATTACATCTAATTCCATGAAGATTGCCATTGAAGGAATTACGAAGGGATTTCAGACGCAGGCCGGACCCCTTTTGGCCTTAGACCGGACTTCGGTCGAAATCGGTTCGGGAGAATTTGTCTGTTTCGTCGGCCCCTCCGGCTGCGGCAAAACCACCCTCCTCAACCTCGTCGCGGGGCTTGAGCAACCGACGGAGGGGAGGGTCTGGAAAAATGGGGAAGTAGTGACCGGTCCAGGAAATGACCGGGTGGTCATCTTTCAGGAACCAGCGCTATTTCCCTGGATGAATGTTCTTCACAATGTGGAATTTGGTCTGGTGGGTCGAATGGAAGAGCGCAAACGGCACGCCATCGCACGGACGTTTCTCAATTTGGTTCACCTGGGAAAATTTGAGAAGTCTTACGTCCACGAACTTTCAGGCGGGATGAAAAGCCGGGTGGCACTCGCCCGGGCCCTCGCGCTCAATCCGTCGGTATTATTAATGGACGAGCCGTTTGCGGCGCTCGACGCCCAGACACGCGACCTCCTCCACGAGGAGCTTCAGGAAATCTGGCTCAAGAGCCGGCAGACCGTCCTTTTTGTGACCCATAATGTCCGGGAGGCGGTGCGTCTTGGAGACCGGGTCCTTGTCTTCACGGCCCGGCCGGGAAGGATAAAAAAGGAATTCCGAATTGAGCTGCCGAGACCCCGGGATATCAACAGCCCAGGGGTTCTGTCTTACGCTCAACAGATTCAAGGGGAGCTTCGAGAGGAAATCGAAAAGGTATTGAGAGAAGAGGTGGACCGTGAGTGGACCCTTAAAAAAGCTGACCTTTTACGTCCTGCTGGGATTGATTTGGGAAGCGGCATCTAAATCGGGCTTCTGGCCTTCTTCCCTCTTTCCTTCGCCGGCCGAAGTGGGACGCGCCCTTCTCCAAGGTTTCCGGGACCAGAGTTTCCTCCTGGGAATCCAGGGAAGTGCGCAGCGGATTGCGAGCGGCTATTTAATCTCGCTCTCTCTTGGAATCGGCTTGGGATTTCTTCTGAGCCGTTTCCAGATCCTTGGCGAAACACTCGGTTCATTGCTCCTCGGTCTGCAGTCCCTTCCCGGCATCTGCTGGCTCCCGGTTGCGGTTCTCTGGTTTGGCGTGAGCGAGATTGCGATTCAATTCGTCGTCGTCATGGGGTCATTCGTCGCCATGGCGATTGCGACCGAACGGGGTGTCAAGGAAATCACCCCGGTCTATCTGAAGGCGGCGCAGACGATGGGGGTCCATGGACTCAATCTTTACCTTCGGGTGATACTTCCCGCCGCCCTCCCTTCGGCAGTCACGGGAATGAGGCTGGGCTGGTCCCTGGCTTGGCGGACGTTGATGTCCGGGGAACTTATCTTTGTAACCGCAGGACTCGGTCAACTCCTGCAAAAGGGAAGGGAGATGAACGATCTTCCCCAGCTCGTGGCCATCCTTTTCATCATCGCCGGAATCGGAATCTTGGTCGACCAACTTATGTTTGCTCCCTTAGAGAGGCGGGTCCGGCGGCAGTGGGGCCTCGTGGCCTAGATTGTGATAAAATCTAACCGGCCATGAAGATTCTCTTGACGAACGATGACGGAATTGAGGCGCCGGGGCTTCAAGCGCTGATTCAGGCGCTGGAAGGAAAGCACGAAATCCTCGTCACCGCGCCGGCCCGGGAACAGTCCGCCTCGAGCCATTCCATTTCCCTCGGGCAGAAGCTGGTCGTCGAAGAAAGGGCCCCGCTCCGATTCGCCGTCCGGGGAACGCCGGCCGATTGTGTTAAATTTGCCCTCTCAGAACTGCGGGATTTCCGTCCCGGCCTCCTCATTTCTGGAATCAATCCGGGTCCGAATACGGGCGTCAGCGTCTATTACTCCGGAACGATTTCGGCAGCGCGCGAGGCCTTGATTAATCGAGTCCCGGGCTTCGCGATTTCCGTCCGAAATAAAGTTTCTCCTGACTTTTCCTCGGCTTCTTCCTTTGCCTCGGGCTTGGTTGAAGCTTATGAAGAAGGCGTTTTCCCCCGCCATATTTTTCTCAATGTGAACGTTCCTTCGCTTCCGGAATCTGAGATTCGGGGCGTCAAGGTCGCCCGTCAAGCGTCAAGCCGTTTTATTGAAGAATTCATTTTAGAGAAGTCGGCCGAGCGGGAGAAAATCTATTCCCTGGCGGGAGAGATTCAAGTCTTTGACCCCGACGGCACGACCGATGAAGAGGTGGTTTCGCAGGGATTTATCGCTGTCACACCGCTCAAACTTGACCTCACGGACTATCCGGCGATTCCGTTTCTCAAAAAGTGGTTCAAAGAGAAGGAAACATCATGGCTCAACCCAAAGCGTATTTAAATTACATCGGCGGGAAGTGGGTCCCGGCGCGAAGCGGGAAAACATTCCCAGACATTAATCCGGCGAACACAGACGACATCGTCGGAGTCTTTCCGGAATCTGGCTCTGAGGACGTTCGGCTTGCCGTGCAAGCTGCGGAGCGGGCTTTTCACGAATGGCGGCTTTTTCCTCCTCCCAAACGGGGCGAAATCATTCTAAAAGCCGGGCTCCTCCTGAAGGAGCGAAAGGAGAAACTGGCCCGGCTCATGACTCGCGAAATGGGAAAGGTCCTTCGTGAAACCCGGGGGGATATTCAAGAGGCCATCGATATGGCGCTTTTCATTGCGGGCGAGGGCCGCCGTCTCTTTGGTCAAACGACCACGAGCGAGCTCCGTGACAAATTCGCAATGTCGGTCCGGATGCCGGTCGGAATCTCGGGCTTGATTACCCCATGGAACTTTCCGATGGCGATTCCTTCGTGGAAAATTTTTCCGGCCCTTATCTGCGGAAATACCATTGTCTTCAAACCGGCGGAGGACACCCCCCTTTCAGCCGCCAAGCTGGTTGAAATTCTCGAAGAAGCAGGCCTCCCGAAAGGAGTGTTGAACTTAGTCCACGGCGGTCCGGCCACCGGTGAAGGGATTGTCCGGCATCCGGCGATTCGTTTGATTTCCTTTACGGGTTCGTGCGAAGTGGGACGGCTCGTGGCCGGACACTGCGGAAAGACGCTGAAGCGCTGCTCCCTCGAAATGGGGGGAAAAAATGCCCAGATTGTCATGGACGATGCCGACTTGGAGCTCGCCATCGACGGCGCGGTCTGGGGTGCCTTCGGGACGGCCGGCCAGCGTTGCACGGCGACAAGCCGAATTTTTGTTCAGGAGGGAATCTTCTCCGAATTTAAGAAGCAGCTCCTCGAGCGGGCGAAGGAAGTGAA
>CAYJTI010000058.1:5947-8435 GCA_964373135.1 uncultured bacterium
GAAAGAAGGGGTGGAAATGGGTCCCCTGATTAATAAACTCCAGCGCGAAAGAGTTCATGCATACGTGGAGGTGGGGAAAAAAGAAGGCGCGAGGGTGGAAACGGGTGGGCGGTTTGCGAAAGGGAAGGGATTGGAGAAGGGTTTCTTTTATGAAACGACCATTTTTACCGGAGTTCATCCCAAGATGCGGATTGCCCAGGAAGAAATTTTTGGGCCGGTGACCTGTTTGATTCCATTCAAACGATTCGAAGATGCCGTCCGAATGGTGAATGACACGGTCTACGGGCTTTCATCCTCCCTTTATTCCCGGGACGTCAATTTTGCGATGAAGGCGATTCGCGATATCGAGGCGGGCATTACCTATGTGAATGGGCCTACGATTGGCGCCGAAGTCCACCTTCCCTTCGGCGGTGTCAAGAATACAGGGAACGGACATCGTGAGGCGGGCCAGACCGCCATCGATATTTTCAGCGAGTGGAAATCCGTTTTCGTCGATTACAGCGGGAAACTTCAGAAAGCCCAAATAGACGTCGATTAAGAGGGTGTGAAGCGGCCCAAGATTCGCACCCCTCGTCTTCCCGGTCCCAAAGCGCGGGCAATTATTGAGCGCGACGAAGCCATTCTCTCTCCCTCCCTGACTCGGCCCTACCCTTTTGTCGCCCAGAAGGGGCGTGGCGTCTGGGTCAAAGACCCGGACGGGAACGAATTTCTCGACTTCACCTCAGGGATTGCGGTCACCACCACCGGCCACTGTCATCCTCGAATCGTCCGGGCCATTCGCCGGCAGGCGGGCGAACTCCTCCATATGTCGGGGACCGACTTCTATTATGAAGCTCAGGTCCGACTGGCCGAGAAGCTGGCGGGCCTCGTACCCGGAAAAGGAAAAAAGAAAGTTTTCTTTACCAATTCCGGCGCGGAAGCGATTGAGGCCGCGATTAAGCTGGCGCGCTACCACACCAAGCGGGAGAAACTGATTTCCTTTTTCGGCGCTTTTCACGGCCGGACCCTTGGGGCCCTCTCCCTCACGGCAAGCAAAGTCGTTCAACGGGAAAAATTTGGTCCCCTTCTTCCGGGCGTGGTGCACGTGGGTTACGGATATTGCTACCGCTGCCCCTACAACCTGAAATACCCCGAATGCAATATCGGCTGCGTCTCCTACCTTGAAGACACTCTCTTCAAGCAGACCGTGCCCGCCGACGAAGTGGCGGCCGTAGTCGTTGAGCCGATTCAAGGCGAAGGGGGATATGTCATGCCCCCTCTGGGATACCACGAAGCGCTTCGGGAATTAACGAAGCGTCACAAAATCTTGCTCATCGCTGACGAGATTCAGACGGGAATTGGACGGACGGGGAAGATGTTTGCCATCGAACATTGGGGCGTCGAGCCGGACATCATTGCGGTCGCCAAGGGAATTGCTTCCGGAATGCCTCTCGGGGCCATTATTGCGCGAAGTGAAATCGTCGATTGGGAACCGGGGTCTCACGCCACGACCTTCGGCGGAAATCCCGTGGCCTGCCAGGCGGCCCTTGAGACGATTCAACTTGTCGAAACGAGATTCATGAAGAATGCGGCTGAGGTGGGGGAGTATTTGAAGACAAGACTTTTGGAGTTGGCTCGGAAATATCCGTTAATCGGCGATGTGAGGGGCGTGGGCCTCATGGTCGGAGTCGAGCTTGTCAAGAGCCGGTTTTCAAAAGAGCCGGCCGTGGAGGCGCGAAGTAAAATTATTCAGAAGGCGTTTCGACGAGGACTGCTCCTTTTGGGGTGTGGGGAATCGGGGATTCGATTTTCTCCGCCGCTTGTGGTGAGAAAGCAGGAAGTAGATGCCGCGATTGAAATTTTAGACCGCTGTTTTAAGATTGTGTCTTAGTCCTGCCTATTTGACTGCAGTCCCGCTCAAGGTCTCAAAGATAATCGTGACGAGGGACTGACACTTCGGACACTTAATCTGCTTGAAGGCCTGGATATTTTCGTGGCGGGGGCGGTACATGATGCTCAGGATCTTGGTCATGAAGCGGGCTTCGTCACCCGACCAATGGCACCCTGAGCACGTATAGAGCGGTTTCACCGGATTCATGAAAATTTACCTTATGCATAAATCGACCCGGAGGGTTGAAACTTGAGAGGATGCCGAAGGAGGGAGTCGAACCCTCATGTCCTTGCGGACACACGATTTTGAGTCGTGCGCGTCTGCCGGTTCCGCCACTTCGGCGTGTTGGACCGGAGGGGAGTTGAACCCCTGACCTCCACAATGCCATTGTGGCGTTCTCCCAACTGAACTACCGGCCCATGGAAAAACACATCCTAGGGGAATTTTTTAATTTGATTGAAGGAGATATCAACGGGCTGTTTCAAGAAATGGGTCAACTTGCCGGATTATTGACATAACGGCTTCACTTCGTTAAAAAAACGTTCAGCTTCTCGAGTCATTTCTTCGGCTTCTTCCTGAGTGAATTCACGCAAGGCTTCATAATCGGCTTCCATTCGG
>CAYJTI010000059.1:0-8300 GCA_964373135.1 uncultured bacterium
CTCCACGATGGCGTCCGTTGTGAAGAGAAGGAGTTCTTTCCCCGAGAGCGGGAGAACCGCCGCATCGTCGCCGATTCCAAACGGGCCTTGCAGCGAGCGGGGAATGAGCCGTTTCAAACGTTCGATAAGCTGAAATTCGCCTTTCATCTTATGACTGTCAGTCATTGCGAGGAGTCTCCCGCCCAAAGGGCGGGACGGGGCGACGAAGCAATCTCGGACTTGAGATTGCTTCGTCCCCGCCCAGCATCGCGGCGGAGGCTCGCAATGACGTTCCCTTCTTCAGAACCTCGAGCGTTTTCTCAAACGGAGGACGAAGGATTCCCTTTTCCGTAATGAAGGCGGTAATGAGCTCGTGAGGCGTCACGTCAAAGGCCGGATTCTCCACCCGGGCCCCGGCCGGCGCGATTCGCCTTCCCAACCCCTCGGTCACCTCTTCCGGCCGGCGCGCCTCAATCGGAATTTCCTTCCCGGAAGAAATGGAAAAGTCGACGGAGGAACTCGGCGCCGCCACATAGAATGGAATTCCGTGGGCCTTCGCCGCCACCGCAATGCCGTAAGTTCCAATCTTGTTGGCCGTGTCGCCACCCGCCGCAATCCGGTCGGCCCCCACCACCACTTTTTGAATCTTCCCCGCCTGCATTAAAGAGGCGACAGCGGAGTCACAAACGAGGGTGAAGGGAATTCCCGACTGGGCGAGCTCCCACGCCGTGAGGCGCGCCCCTTGAAGCAAGGGTCTTGTTTCCGTCACATAGACCTCCACCGATTTTCCGGCGTCTTTCAGGGTATATAAAGGGGCAAGCGCCGTCCCGTAACCCGAGGTGGCCAGCCCGCCCGCGTTGCAGTGGGTCAAAACCCTTTCTCCCTCCCGAAAGTGGGTCGCCCCGAATCTCCCAATGGCACGTCTAATCTCCTCGTCTTCACGCTGACTCTTCTCCGCCTCTTCCAAAGCCAATTTTTTGAGTTTGCTCACCGGCTGGTTCTTTTGAGAGACCAACTGGTCCCTCATGCGACCCACCGCCCAGCCCAGATTCACGGCGGTCGGCCGGGCCGAGCGGAGAATTCCCCCTTTTTCTTCGAGCACCTTGAAAAATCCGGCCGGCTCCCCCTCAAAATTTTGAATTCCAAGATAGAGGCCGTAAGCGGCGGCAATCCCACTGGCCGGCGCCCCCCGGACCACCATGTCCCGACTCGCCACAGCCGTCTCCTCGGCCGTGCGGCATTCGACCCACTCTTCCCTCTCGGGGAGTTTCCGCTGGTCAAGCAGTCTCAGGTGGTCCTTTAAAAATCGAAGGGGTGGAAACGGCATGGCTTAAAAGCGAAGTGGAGGCAGTCCGAGAACCTGGCAGAAAAAATTCATCCCGGGGACAAGAATCCAGTAGAGCGCGCCTGAAAAATAAAGGGTGAGCACCAAAAGAAACCCAAACCGCTCAAGGCGCACATAGGCTGCCGCCCAAGGCAACGGGAGAAGCCCGGTGAGAATTCGGGAGCCGTCGAGCGGAGGAATGGGAATCAGATTAAAGAGGCCGAGGCCCAAGTTGAAATAAGTCGCATAGAGAAAAAATTCCACGGGAAAAATCCGGTAGAGAAAAGCGAGGCAGCCGGCCAGGAAAAAATTTGCCAGGGGGCCGGCGAAGGCGACCCAAATCATGTCCCGCTTCGGATGCTTCAGGTTGAGGAAATTCACCGGCACGGGCCGGGCCATTCCAATCGCAAAACTTCCCCGGGTTGAAATGAAAAGGAGGGCCGGAAGGAGGACCGTCCAAAAGGGGTCAATGTGCTTCAAGGGGTTCAAGGTGAGCCGCCCCGCCTCCCGGGCGGTCCGGTCGCCCAGGCGGTCGGCCCAGAAGCCGTGGCAATACTCGTGGAGCGTCACGGAGACGAGGAAAATCACACCGCCCAGAAAAAGTGTCCAGAGCGTGGAGAGATTCATTGACGGCTCAAGCCCCGGTCAAAACTTCTTTGACGAGGAAAAAATAACCGATGAAAACCGAATTGTGAACCACATGAAGGACAATGCAGGGGACGAGCGTCCCCCGCTTTTCATAAAGGTAACCGAGGCCCAATCCCAAAATAAAAATGGGGAGAAAGGCAAACACGTTTTGGTGAATCAGGGCGAAAAAGGAGGCGCTCAAGAGGAGGGCCGCGGCCCCGCCCCACCTTTTCTTGAAGGCGGGGTAACAGAAACCCCGGAAAAAAATTTCCTCCAGAATCGGCCCCGCCACGCAGGCGAGAAAGATGGAATAGGCGACCAAGCCGGGCGCCCGCCTCTCCTCCTCCAGGAAAACCTCGACGAGGGGGTGCGGGGGCGGCTCATAGGCAAAAAAATGGGCCCAGACAATCAGCCCGGCGAGCGTCAGAAAAAAGGGGGGGAGAATCGCCATGTAACCCGCCAGCCCGACCCCAAAATCTTTGAGCCACCTCACGCCCCGGAAGCCGAGGTCCCTCCAATTTCCCCCCCGGCCCCGAATGAAATAAAGGATGAGCCAGACGGCCGCCAGGTCGGAAATCGTCGTGTGGAACAGCACAAAAAAATTGCGGCTCACATTTTGGAAAACGGCCGACTTTAAAACGAAGAGGAGAAGGTTCAGGGCCAGGCTCACCAGAACGAAAAGGAGAATAATCTTGAAGACCGTCCCGACGGTCCAGCCGGCCCCTTCCGGCGGCACCTCCCTCACTCGGAACCGCGCCCGCCAGCTCGGCCGCATGAACCAAAGGAGGTCGATTCCGAGACCCACCACGAGCGCCCCGAAGAGGAAGAGGGTCAGGAGGTTTAAGGTATGAAGGAGCTTCGGCCGCTCGGCCAAAAATTCCTGTACCCCGCCCTCCGAGAGAATTTCCTCCTTCAGTTTTTTTTCCGCCAGCTGAAGCCGCTCCACCGCTTCCGAAGGCGCTTTCTCGGGCGTCCGCTCGGGCCAGAGAAGGAGAGCGGCGTAAGCCCCGACTGTGAAAAGAAGGAGAAGCCCCCAAAGTTTTTCACGCACAAAAAAATTCCGAAGGTCGGCGAGGAGAGTCATCTCACTAACAAAGCGTCATTGCGAGGGGGCGAAGCGCCCGAACCAATCTCGAATTCCAACTCGGATTTAGTGAAGTCGTAGCAGGTCACACTTAACTGTGACCTGCTACTTTCCGGGGTTAACCTAGTACCGCGTTTCCTAAATTCATCTCTGGTTTCCCCCTCACCCTTAACCCTCTCCCCCTCTGGGGGAGAGGGGAGGGTGAGGGGGTTAAAACCGGTGACGAATTTGAGAAACGCCGGACTAGAGGCCGAAGAGTTTCTTGGCATTGGCGGTGGTTTGCTCTCCGAGGGTCTCCATCGAAATTCCTTTTAACTGGGCGCCGAGTGAGGCGGTCTCAAGGAGGAAGCTCGATTCGTTTCGCCTCCCCCGCTCGGACTGGGGGGGAAGAAACGGGGCGTCGGTTTCAAGGAGAAGGCGGTCGAGCGGGCAGGCCCGAAAGGCCTCGCGAAGCGCCTCGTTTTTCTTGTAGGTCAGGGGACCCGCAAAGGAAATGTGAAACCCCAAGTCGAGAAATTCCTTCATCGTTTCCTTCTCCGCCGAAAAACAATGGACGACTCCCTGAATCTCTCTTCCGAGTTCTGCCACGACCTGTTCTTTCATCGGCCCGTAAGCATCTCGAATGTGAAGGATAAGCGGCTTTCGCGTCCTTCGGTAAAGCTCGAGAAAGCGGCTGAAGACCTTTCTTTGGGTTTCGGGCGGAGACAAATTCCGAAAAAAATCGAGCCCCACCTCTCCAATCGCCACGGCCTTCGACTCGTGAAGCAGCTGCTCCAAGAGTTGAAAGTCTTCCTCCTGAACCTCTTTGGCGTCGTGCGGATGAACGCCCACGGTCGCATAGATGAAGTCATGTTGGTGCGCGAGGGCGAGCGCCTCCTGGGAGCTTTTCAGGTCGGTTCCCACGTTCACGAAAAGCCCGACGCCTGCCTGGCGGGAGCGTTCAATCACCCGGTCCCGGTCTTCGCCATATTCGGGAAAATGAAGGTGGACGTGCGTGTCAACAAACATCTTTGGGAAAGAGGGCCGTTCCTTTCTCCACGGGTGTCCCGCCGGAAAGGAGGGGCTTCGCGAACTCCTCTTCCGAGGCGAGTTCCATTTTGGGAGGGAGATGAAGACGCTTCAAAATTTTCTCGGCGGTCGCCGGCAACAGGGGCTGGAGGAGAGCGGCCACGTGAGCCAGTCGCTCTCCCAGCACCCGCAAGGTCCCTCGGAGTTCTTCGGTCCCCCCCGCCTCCTTCGCCAGGACCCACGGTTTTTTTTCCTCCACAAATTGATTCGAATCGCTCACCACGACCCAAATCAGCTCCAGCGCCCGGCGGGGGTCGAGCCCTTCCATTTCTCGCGTCACGTTTTTGAAGAGGCTCCGAAACCTCTCGAGTTCACCGGAGGAGCGGAGCGCCCGGGCCTCGGTCTTCGGCATTCTTTTCTCAAAATATTTTTCCACCATGGAGGCAAAACGAAACCAAAGGTTCCCCAGGTTATTCGCCAGGTCGCTTACGTAACGCTCGGCCAAAAGGTCCTCCGAAAAGGCGCCGTCAAAACCAAGGGTGACCTCCCGAAGGAGAAAATAGCGGAGGGCGTCCACCCCGTATTTCTTGACGAGCTCCACCGGGTCGACCGCATTCCCCCGCGATTTGGAGACCTTGGCCCCGGCCATGGTCCACCAGCCGTGGGCGATGACCGTCTTCGGCATCTCGACCCCGCACGCCTTCAGCATAATCGGCCAGTAGACGGCGTGCTGGCGAAGAATGTCTTTCCCCACCAGGTGAAGGTCGGCCGGCCAATAGGTCTCGAATTTTTTTGGGTCGAGTGTGAAGCCGACAGCGCTCACGTAATTGACCAAGGCGTCAAACCAGACGTAGACCACATGCTCCTTGGACGTCGGATAATCAATCCCCCACGCCAGCCGGGCCCGGGGTCTTGTGACGCACAAATCCTCCAAGGGCTCCCGGAGGAATCCCAAAATTTCATTCCTCCGAATCTGGGGCCGGATGAAATCAGGGTGCTCTTCGATGTAGGCCATGAGCCATTTCTGATATTTCGAGAGCTTGAAGAAGTAATTTTCTTCACTCAGGTGCTGGACCTCGCGTGCGCAGTCGGGGCATTTTCCCCCGCGAAGCTCGCGCTCGGTCCAAAACGATTCGCACGGCGTGCAATACCAGCCGGTGTAACTCGCCTTGTAAATTTCTCCCCTCGCCTCTAAATCACGCAACATGTTTTGAACCGACCGTTTGTGATTCCCGTCGGTCGTGCGAATAAAGTAGTCGTATTCGATGCCGAGAAGTTTCCAGAGACTTTTAAACTGAGGAACGATTTCCTCGACATAGCTCCGGGGGTCCTTATGTTCACTCCGGGCCGCCTTCTCAATCTTGGTCCCGTGTTCGTCCGTTCCCGTGAGAAAGAAAACCTTCTCCCCCCGCAGGCGGTGGTAGCGGGCGAAGGTGTCCGAGAGGATATTCGTGTAGGCGTGGCCGAGGTGCGGCTTCGCATTCACGTAATAAAGCGGCGTCGTAATGTAAAAGGGTTTACCCATTCTCGTCCGCCCCCTCACCCCCACCCTCTCCCAAAGGGAGAGGGGGAAATTGGTCCGGCTCCCTTCCTTCTTCCCGCCTCTTCTTAAAAGGGAGAGGGGGAAATTCCTTGGACCCCCTCCCCTCTTCTCTCTCCCCTCTGGGGAGAGGGTTAGGGTGAGGGGTCAAACTCCTAGGCATTAAAGATTCCCTTCATTTGAATCTCAAGGTGAGTGAGGGCGAGCTTCTGATTCACGTTGGCTGACAGGGCTTCTTCGGTCTCGTAAACTGTTTCGAGGGCCTCGAGAAGTTCTCTCGACCGCTCCGGGCTTTGTTTCCCTTCGGCCGCCGAACGGTCTCTCAAATAGTAAGCCAGCCCCTCAAGCCATTCCGAAAGTTCGGGCCACTTCACCCCTTGCAGCGCCGCCAGAAAACCTCCCCACCCCTCCTTCTCGAGCCGTTGAAAGGCGGGATTTCTCCGGTAATCTTCCCGCCCGGCGGGCGGCACCCGGACTTCAAAGGCCCGCGACTGAATCGTCTCGAGCAGATGCGATTTATTCTCGACCAAGAGAACAAAAACCGACTCCTCGGGCGGCTCCTCAAAGGTCTTCAAAAGCGCGTTGGCGGCGTCCGGGGTGAGCCGCTCCGCGCCCTCAAAGATAAAAACTTTCCACCGTCCCTCAAAGGGCTTGAGCGAGGCCTGGTGGATTAATTCTCGGACCGCCTCGATTCGAATCGAACGGCTCTTCTCATCTCCCCCGAGCCGCCGGACGTCCGGATGATTCCCCTCCGAAATTTTCCGGCAGCTTGTGCAGCCGCACGCCTCGAGGAATTTCTCCCGTTCACAGTTGAGGGCCTGCGCCCACCGAATCGCCAATTCTCTCTTTGCCGATTCTTCGGGGCCTGAAAAGAGATACGTGTGGGCAATCCGCTTCCTCTTTAAATGAGCTAAGAGGAGAGGACTAGAGGCGCTCACGAAGTTCCTCCTCAATCTTCCTCCGAATCCAAGCAATGGATTGACGACAGGGGAGGACCACAAAGCGCCTCGGTTCTTGGCGCGCAAGCTTGAGAAAACCCCGGCGTACCCTTTCGTGAAAAGCGACTGACTTTTTCTCAATGCGGTCCCTTCGTCCGCTCCTCCGAAGACCTGGGCGGGTCTCGACCTCTAAAAGAAAAGTCAAATGGGGAACCGTGCCTCCCCGAACGAAACGGTTGAGGCGCCGAATCAGACGGAGCGGGAGCCCCCCGCCATACGCCTGGTAGGCAAGCGTTGAATCTTCGTAGCGGTCGAGGACGACCACCTTCCCTTTCTTCAAGGCCGGCCTAATTTTTTCCCGCACGAGCTGCGCCCGGCAGGCGAGGTAAAGTAAAAGTTCGCTGGCCGCCGTCATTTCCCGAAACTGGGGGTCGAGCAGAATCCGCCGAATCGCCTCACTCACCTTGGTCCCTCCGGGCTCTCGAAAAAGGACGACCGGGTAGCCTCGCCTCTTGAGAAACCGGACGGCAAAGCGAATCTGCGTGCTCTTCCCGCTCCCCTCCGCCCCTTCGAACGTAATGAGATAACCTCTCCTCTTCACCATTCCGCTTATCCCTCACCCCCCTCACCCCTCCTCCTCTCCCCCCTGAGGGGGGAGAGGATTAAGGGGAGGGGGGAATTAAAACCCGCCATTAATCTTTTTCCCATACCCTTTTCTTTCGTTTCAGCTGAGAGGGTTCGCCGGGGCGGCCGTCTTTGACAAGCCAACCCTGTTTCTGAATTTCACGCCGGACTCGGTCCGAGCCGGTGAAATCCTTCCGGCGGCGCGCCTCTTCCCTTTCCTTCAAGAGCTCGAGGAGCGCGGCCGGGGGCGATTCCTCCTCCGCCATCCGAAGGCCCAGCACGGAGTCGGCTTTTTCCAGAAATTTTTTAGCGGTGGTGAGGTCCCCTTTCGAAAATTCGCCCCGGTCCATTTTCTGGTTGGCCTCGCGCAGGGTCTCAAAAAGAATCGCCATTCCCCCGGGCGTCCCGAGGTCCTCGGAGAGCGCCTGGTCAAATTCTTGAAGACTTTTTTCAAAGAGAGGCTCGAGAAGGTCTCTCGGCGAGGGAGCCCTCAAAAAGGGGTCGGTCACCCTCGCGTAAAAATGGTCAAAGCCGTCAATCACTTCCCGCGCCGCCCCCAGTCCCTCCAATGTGAAATTCAAAGGCTGCCGGTAGTGGTGGGCCACGAGCACATAACGGATTTGCATGGGGTCGTAGCCTTTGGCGAGGAGGCCGCGCAGGGTGTAGTAATTCCCTTTTGATTTCGACATCTTCTCTCCGTTCACAAGCAAATGTTTGCAATGAATCCAGGTCCGGACAAAGGGTTTCCCCGTGGCCCCTTCCGACTGCGCGATTTCATTTTCGTGGTGGGGAAAAATGAGGTCTTCCCCGCCCGAGTGAATGTCAAAGGTCGGCCCGAGATATTTCATGCTCATGGCCGAACATTCAATATGCCACCCCGGTCTCCCCCTCCCCCACGGCGAATCCCAGGCCGGCTCTCCTGCCTTGGCCTTCTTCCAGAGGGCGAAGTCCGCGCCTTCTTCCTTCTCGTATTCGTCGCGGTCGACCCGGGCCCCTTGAAGGTTTCCTTCCAGTTTTTTCTTCGAGAGCTTTCCGTAATCCTTAAAGGCCGCGACGCGGTAGTAGACCGACCCGTCACTCACATAGGCGCTCCCTTTCTCGACAAGTTTTTCGATTAACTCAATCATCGCCGGAATCTCGCGCGTGGACCGGGGCGGGGCGGCCGGATTATTGGCC